>DASQJI010000646.1:0-3304 GCA_035631175.1 Parafilimonas sp. | reverse complement strand
ATTGTCACTGATAAAGCAGGAAGAGTTATAAAAGAAGTAAACCTTTCAGGAAGCGGGAAGGGAATTTTGACGGTTGATGCATCTGCGATTTCATCGGGCACTTACCAGTATTCATTATACGTAGACGGCAGATTGATCGATTCAAAACAAATGATTTTGACAAAATAAAAACAGACAACAACAAAATCATCCCGGGAGTACTAACGGATCTGAGTGCGCAGAGGACTTATGGTAGAAACACGGATGACACGGCCTTCGGGCACGGATTGTTTTCGATTTGTTCGTTCGATCCGTGAAGATCCGTCAATCCGTGTCATCCGTATTCTATCGGGCACATCAAATAAAAACATCGATCGTTTCGGGATGATGTTGGCAAATAAAATGCAGGCAATCCAGAAAAGACACGTTGACGAAGTGTCTGACCTTTTTTACTGCTAACGTTTCTCTTTTATTGAAGTGTCGTATGATGAACAAAACATCTCCCGGGAAATTTAACCGGCAGATCTTTGTTATGCAAAGACTCGCGCTAAAGTTTTTCAACTTTCACCTTATCAAACAACGTTGACCACGTTACAAGTTCTGATGCACCCGCAGAAACCTGGATTATTATTACATCGCCGGGTTTGATAGTTGTTGATGCAGTTACCTGGTTAAGCTGCCAATCATGATTTGAAAAAGATGTTTCCGCAAGTGTTTTCCGGGAATTATTTGTGGTTGTTGATATGCTTTGTTTGATCAAACGAATATACCCGATGCCGCTGTTTATTGAATTACTTTGAACTTTCGTATAGCAGCTAAAACGTAACCGGTATTTACCTGTATCTAATTTTAAAAAATGTTCCGCGTTATTTTGCCGCGGCAGCCATCCCGGGTATAACTGTAAAGACCACAGGCCACCGTTGGGCGGTACATCTTTCGAAAAACTGTGAGACAAAGTTCCCGTCCATCCTTTGAAGCTTGTGTCGTGATCTTTTGTTTCAAAACTGAATTTGTAAATTAATGTGCTTGTTGCGTTGGTCAACGCATCATCCTCTGAGAAGGTTTGCACTTGTGGCGCATTGGCTGTTTTTTGACACGCTGAAAATAATACTATCAAAGCAAGCAGGGTAGTGGGCAAATAATAACGAGATTTCATAACTTCTTTTTTCTTTTGGCTACAGAAATATATGAAACGTTGCATTGACCGCTGATTTTCGAATAACAGCATACAATCATTATAGAACGAAAGTTACTGTGCAAAACTGGCAGCGATCTATTGTATTGCATATCTTTATAGGAACCGCCGGAATTTTTATCAACTGATTGGATCAAACAGAATCTCGTTTCATTTACCCTAAGAAAGTTTTGAGAGAAACATGGATGTCAATTGGATCTTGTTTGTAAGATCTTGTAAATAAATTTCACGTTCAAAAAACCTACGATTATGAGAAAGATTTCCGTCCTTATGTTCTGCTGCGTGCTGGGTAGCGGCTATGTTTATGCGCAAACAAATACTTTTCCATCGACCGGTGCTGCAGGCATTGGCACAACAACACCTAATGCTTCGTCCCTGTTGGAAATAAAATCAACGACGAAAGGAATTTTGATCCCGCGCATGTCAAAAATAAAACGCGATTCAATTGCTTCGCCGGCTACAGGATTACTGATCTTTCAAACCAATAGCACGCCGGGATTCTATTATTATAACGGAACTGCATGGACCGCGGTCTCTTCAAACGGAACTAATAAAAGTTTGAGCAATCTCAGCGCTCCAACCGCAGTGAATGTTGACCTCCTGCCGGGAAGTAATAATTCAATTGACCTCGGCTCGGCGGGATTGAACTGGAGAGATGTGTACGTTGCAGGCAGTTACTACATCGGTTCTACTAAAGTCCTCACGCTACCAGGAACAAACAATACTTTTATCGGTGCAACGGGCAACACAGCCAACACCGGAACAAATAATACGGCACTTGGTAACCAGGCACTCCGTTTTAATACATCCGGTGGTTACAATACTGCTACCGGTACTTTCGCTATGTTTTCCAACACCACTGCAAACAACAATACCGCCAGCGGGTATGGCTCTCTTTATACGAATACAAGCGGTTCGAACAATACCGCAACAGGAGCTTTTTCCCTTGCGTATAACAGTTCGGGGTCTGGCAACACCGCAATTGGTTTCTCGGCGCTTAATGCCAATACTATAGGAACTTCTAACACTGCCAGCGGGAACAATGCGCTTCATAACAATACGGAAGGATTTAACAACACCGCTGATGGAGCCGATGCGCTGTCAGGCAACACAACCGGGTATCTCAACACGGCCACGGGGACTACCGCACTGAATGCAAATACGACAGGTTTTTATAATACTGCGAACGGCGGAAATGCGCTTAAGTCGAACGTGGGCGGTGTGGGCAATACAGCAACCGGAGCCTTTACCCTTTACGCTAACACCAGCGGCGCTTACAACAGCGCGCACGGGTCTTCTGCTCTTGCCAACAATACTACCGGAATTGATAATACGGCTGATGGTGTAAATGCTCTTGCTACAAATACCACCGGCAACTATAACACTGCGATAGGGTACGGCGCATTGCAGACAAACAGTACCTCCAATCATAATGTTGGAGTCGGTTATTATGCCGACGTCTCAGTGGACGGTCTCACGAATGCAACTGCCATCGGCGACGGCGCTTCTGTGAATGCAAGCAATAAGATCAGGCTTGGAAACGGGGCTGTATCAGTAATTGAAGGGAATGCTGTATACACCGTTTCTGATGGACGATTCAAAGAAAACATTACCGATGACGTGAAAGGTCTTGCGTTCATCAATGAGCTGCGTCCTGTGGTGTACAATTTCGAAGCAAGAAAGTTTGACGAGTTCGTTCATAAAAATAATGCGGCGACGTTTGAAAAAATTTCACCGCATCTTGATTATTCAGAAGCAGAGCACAGCAGAAAGAGTGGTTTTATTGCGCAGGAGGTAGAGAAAGCCGCGAAAAAAACCGGTTATGATTTTGATGGTGTCCACATACCGCAAAATGATGGAGACAACTACAGTTTAGCCTACGCGGAATTTGTTGTGCCGCTCGTCAAAGCTGTGCAGGAATTATCCGCAAAAAATGATCAGCTTAATTTAAAGGTTCAGCAATTTGAAAATTTGAAAACGGAGAACGACCAATTAAAGGCGAGACTTGACTTGATTGAACAAAAACTTGGTTTAACAAGTGGCACTGGAAATTCTACAGGAGTCACGCTCGATAAAGCAACGCTGGAACAAAACGTTCCTAACCCGTTTAATCATCCAACGACTATCGGT
>DASQJI010000645.1:0-3386 GCA_035631175.1 Parafilimonas sp. | reverse complement strand
CTGTGCGCCGGCTGCATTGGCGCCGAACGTGAAGCCGTTTGTACGATCGTCAAAAGGGTCGATAAAAAAAATGAAATTGTCATTCTTACCGAATACAAAATCACGACGCAGCGATTCAACCATGTAAGGATGGGGCGTAGCCAGGTAACAGATCGCGATGATGTAAAGATTGTTTTCGTCATAGCTCATTTTTACTTCAGTAGGCACTTGCGCATGGCTTGTATCCATCGGCAATACCATAAAAAAATTACTGGCTGACTCCGCACCCTGCCAGGCACTATCATCCATTGCACCATCGATGTTTATTTCCGAGTGCGTTCGATGAATGTGGAGTTGGTATGCGCTATTCTTTTTTTGTGCCGTTAGCGGAATGTATACAAGCAAAAAGGCTATCAATAATGTATTTCTCAACAACGGTTATTTTTATGCGGACATACGGTTACAATTTAGAGAGATTAAATAAATAGTGTGAAACTTACAGCACGATATTTTTTATTGATGGTTCTTGTAATCGAAAGAGAGCTGGATGACAGGTGGAAATAAATCCATCAACAATCGATCATGCGGGCGGTGACTTCTGTGGATCACGCCGCCGAAAGTTGCACATGAACTAACTTTGCTTCATATATTTCTGCGGTACGCCGATCGTTTTTAAAATACCAGCCAGCATGCTTTTCCAAACAAACCTGAAGAATCCGTCATAATGATCCCGCTGGATAGTTACGGTTGGCCTTCGTACGTCCTCGCCTTTTGATGGATTTGCATCTTTAATAAAAAACGCATTCGCGATAAAACTGGTAACCGTTTTCTTTTTTAAGCTTGTCGTGTCATCTTTATCTCTTTTCAACGGCGTTATGTGCAGATCTTTATAGAGTAACTCCATATTCGCCGTGGACGATGTATTATTTCCTTGTGCAGATCCGGACGCATGTTGAAGTTCACCACTTTTAAAACTGAACATGCCCATTGGTTCTGCAAATGAATTTACGATCGTGCGATTCAAAGTCCCCATTTGCATGCTGACTGAAAAATCTCCGGTCTTCGGTTTTGCAAGGTTGAATTTGAAATGAGCGGAAAGAGGAACCGAATGCATAAATAAAGAAGAGCCATCAAAAGAAGCAAAACCATTTTTCTGAATTGAAGAAGAAATGTTCGTCACATTTCGGAGTACGCCGTTGATGTTGTCAAAAGACACTTTAGCGCTGCGTGCAATCTCCGGCTCGTATTCTTCATAAGCTATGCTGGCATTGTGAACAGATAATTTTGCGATATTAACGTTCATCGGGACCCGCATCAACAATTGGTGCGGGAAATTATCCTGTCGCATGTTTGGGTTCAACGGCTTTGAGCGGTCGACGAAGTTCTCCGCGTGCACGTCATATAGGTCCGCATTTTCACTTGTAAAACTCTCGTTGTTGATCAATGCCCACCAATCGATATTGTTGAAGACCACTTTTGGAAATTGTATTTTGAAACGGTTCTCCATGTACTTCACCTTCTTTTCAAAATTTTTTCGCGGAAGAAGAGCCACTTGCCTGCCGGTCATCGTATGCCTCACGGCATCAACCGAAATGGACGCTACTTTAAAAAGATAGAGGCTGTCGGGCGTCCTTGCGAGATAATTCTTGCAGGATAACAAAACCTCTTTTGAAAATAAAAACCTGCTTTTATCATACTCCGTTGTTGAATCAAAAAGCAGGTCGTGGACATGCAGGCTGATGTCGTTAAATCTTTGAACCCTATTATCCTGGGCCGCATTGGTATGTATCAATGAGCCGGCTTCGATTGCAATATTTTTTATGGCCATGTGTTTAAGGCCGGTTTGCAGTTTTTTGTATAACGTCAGCGAACTGTCGCGCTCGCGTTGCCGCTGGTTATAAGGCCTCGGATCATGATACACCCGAATCACCGGCCTCGTAATAAAAATGCTGTCTACATCAATCCGGTCCCTGTGAACAATGTCGTCGATATTAATGCCCGTGATCCGCAGATGCTGAAAAGAAAAATTAAAAAGGTCATCCGGTGCTTTTTTTAAGCTGTCTAACTTTTTCAATGCGGCCGAATCAGTTATAAATGTTGCGTTGGTAATGTTCAGGGTGGAATTAAGTATATCAGGCTGAAGATCCTGGATTGACAAATTATAAAGGCCATCAGACCCCTGCTTCACCAACTCCTGCAATTTCTCAATGATCAAAGGGCGGAGGTCGAGGGGAGATTCGGATTTTGAAACAGCCGGTTTTGGGTCTTTGGTCTTAAGAAAGGAGAAACGCGTAAACAAATATGCCGATAAAAGAATAACGACAATTGCAATCGCGATGATGTAATAAATGCGCTTCATGTATCAGGTGTTGCTGTGCCGTAAATGCATGGCACAGGGCAGCCGCCGCAGCGTCAATCCAATTATCACGCCGGTAAAAATCTCAAAACGACTTCATAAAATAATAGCCACGAAAATTCGCAGCTATTATTCTTTACGATGGTAAAACCTTTTATATATCTGTTTCTGTCGTGGTGGTTTTCGTTACACTTACACGATCACTGCCGCCCCGCACCAGCGCGATGAGCAACAAAATAAAAACCGCAGCACCCACTATCCATACCCACGGCTGGGCGTACCAGGTCTGAGTTTCTGTATGCGTTGTAGTTGTAACGGTCGAGCTTCCACCACCGCTGTCTTGCCCGAAAACGAAAGTTTGGATTAAGGTTAAAATCAAAATAGTTACAAAGGCTTTAATACTGGCCAATTTCGATAACAGTTTCATAAAAGCATTTTTTAGTGATTGAATATGAGGAATGCAACCCCGATCGTTATCATTCAACAACTAAGCCAACGACATTTCGTTTTGATTTTTATGCCAAACGGCATGCGGCTAAAAACGAAATGCGTGGAAATTGCTTTTATGAAGGCAAATTCGTATAAAAACTTGCCCAAAAATTCCGTTCAGTGATGTTTAGTAAGCAACATGGAGATTGAAACTCGTGTCGTTTTCCTGCAGCGCCGCCGCCGCCGCATTGCTGATCCTGAAATCAAGACCTGCATTTTCTTTGAGGCCCCCCATGTTCCACAACACCTTAGCATAAACGCTCTTTCCATTGTCGGCAGTGACTCTGACGATGGTTCCGGGATCAATGTCATTCGCCAGGATGTAATACTTTCCGTCATTCCACCCGCTGGCTGTTTTGAAAGTTTTGCACATGCCCGATGTGCTGTGAAGGCGCTTTTTCTTTGGCGCTTCAAATTGATCTGCGAAATAGCCATGTTCATTCATTGACGCTGCGTCAGCAGTTGGGAGATTAACTGCGTTTGTATTTTGTGATTTTGAAGTTTCCACATTCGGCTGGCTCACGTCGGCAGTCTTGCTTTCACTCACGTCAACTTCCGGCTT
>DASQJI010000644.1:0-3240 GCA_035631175.1 Parafilimonas sp. | reverse complement strand
CGAAAATGCTGTCGTAGGAACCGTTTTGTAAGCGCGTTTCTAAAAACGTGGCCATTTTATGTGCGGTGTCTTCAAAAACATAATTGCTCAGCAGTTCTTTGGAAACACCGTCAATAACTTTCTGTTTCAGTTGGTGATCCAGGCTAAGATTACTGCTCATTTGAGAAAATACACATTCATTCAAAAACAAGAAAGAAATGCCTGCTAATAAAAAGATTCTCGTCGTCATTTGTTATTATTTGTACAGTTTGAAATGATCTTGTTCAAAGTCCTCCTGGCGGCTTCGGTTTCTGATTTCGAAATACCTTTCAAAGCTTTACTTCGGTTCTCATCAATATCATGCCGGATCTTCGTCAGCAATTTTTTGCCCTCCGCGCTAAGCGTTAATGCAAATCTTCGCCTGTCCCTTGAATGAAAATCACGCTGGATATATTTTTTGTTCACAAGAAGTTCAATGATCCTCGTGACCGAAGCGTAGTCCTTGAACACAATTTCAGCCAGCTGCTGTTGCGTGATGCCTTCATTGTCGTGCAGTATTTTCAGCACCAACCACTGGTCGATCGTTACGTTATAACCTTTTTCGGCAATTCTCTTCTGTGCGAACTGCCTGTATGTTTTTATAGATTTTTCAAGCGTGTAAAATATTATATCGGTTAATTTTTCATTCATATTCTGATATTTGATAAGCATATAATTGATATATCAAATATCTGGTACATGTTTATTCCCACCGATATGGTTTTTGCAAAAGGAAGATATCGATGATGAGAGGCCTGCGGACGGGTGTGTGCGAAACAATTCTGAACGCCAGATCAATTAATTTTATTCACTAAACAGTATTGTTATGTTGAATACCATATTAGCAGATCTCTATGAGCGCGACCTGCGTAACCTGATCGAAGAGGTCAACTTATTTAAGAATGAAGAAAATCTTTGGCGAACGCAGGGCTCGGTGAAGAACTCATGCGGTACTCTGGTATTGCATATTACCGGAGGCCTGAATCATTTTTTTGGAGCTACGCTTGCCCACACTGGATATGTTCGCGACCGCGACCAGGAATTTAGTAAGAAAGGTGTGAAAAGGGAAGAGCTCGTGGCGCAACTGGAACAAGTTATTCCGATGATGAACGAAACGTTGAGTGCTTTGACAACAGAACAGATGGGCGCTGCATTTCCAATATTCTTCGACAAGCCTAATACGTCGGTCGCTTATGTGGCGGTACGATTGTTGGCTCACCTTGGCTATCACCTGGGGCAGGTAAATTATTTGAGGCGCGTTTTGGAATGAGGGCATGGAGTCTAATACTCACAACGAACCATGTGGACCGCCAACGCCTCTTTTAGGGTTCGCAAATTTGCCATATTCCCGTTGAGGGTTTAGGGAACGCAAAATCTATCTAATCAGCGACATTTTTCTAACTGTAAGCACATCATTACAAAGTAATTTGCAGTAATATATACCTGGTTCAAGATTCTCTGCGTTCCATAACACATCGTATTCACCGCCGCATAATTTCTTGTTCACTAACATATTTAACTTACTTCCCCGCATGTTCTCTATCCATAGTTTTACATCCGCCTCATTCTTCCCTTTCATATAAATATGAAACAGTATTCTTGTTTGCGCCGAAAAAGGATTGGGAATATTCGACACTGAAATAGACGTGCTATCTTGCTGCGCTTGCACGACGACATTACTGATCAGGCTAGTCTCGGAATACTTTGCAATCGCATAATCGGTTCCAGAATCTTTATCAGTGGTGTACCCGGCAACATATACATTGTTCTGTGAATCCACGGTCGCTGCAGTCCATTGATCCCACCCATACTTTTGCGTGCCTCTGAATTGCTGCATCCATTGTTGTATCCCGTCCCTGTTATATTTGATCAGTATCCCGTCTGCATACGTCTGCGGACTTATTGTATAACCTGCAACATAGACGTTCCCGTTCGTATCAAGCGTCAAAGAAAGGGGATCGTCATTATCGCCTCCGTCATAACGCGTGGACCATTGCTGCACGCCGGAGCTATTGTACTTGATCGTGTAGATATCTTCATTATCTAAAGTTGCGTGGTCTGTTCCCGTAACGTAGATATTCTCACTATCATCCATCGCCATCGCAAAACCAAAATCTTCGGAGAACGGGGCGGGCCCATCGTGTCGTCGCACCCATTGCAAAACGCCGTTCGTATTGTATTTTATTGTTGCGAAGTCGTAGCTTTTGTTTCCTGAGCCAGTGCTCAAACCCGTGACAAATGCATTGCCGTGAACGTCGGTCATCAGTGCAAATGCTTCATCAATTTGATCACCGGGACCATTGTATCTTGCCGTCCACTGTTGCACTCCGAGTGCGTTGTATTTTATGGTAAGAAAGTCCTGGTTCAGATTTTCGAGGCCGCCGGCGCCATTGCTCATACCTGTAACATACACGTTTCCTTTCGCATCAACTGAGATTGCATTTGCAGAATCATTTTGATCATTTGGAGCCTCCGTAGTTCCGGCATAAATTGCCTTCCATTCCTGGTTTCCGGTAGGGCTGTATTTGACGGTTAGATAATTAAAATCGGAATGTGCGCCGCTTCTTTCGCTGGTATAACCGGCTATGTAAACATAACCTGATTGGTCAACTTTAATCGCCCGACCTTCATCACCGCGTTCTGCTTTCCCATGGTATCGCGATACCCACATAAGTTTACCATCTGAATTGTATTTTATCGTCGCAGCATCGTCATCAACAAAAGCGTCAGGCAAATCATCACTTTTTCCTGTAACATAAACGTTGCCTGCGTTGTCGACGGCGATAGCTTTGGCGGCGTCGTTACCTTTTCCAGGCCCGTCGTACGTGGCTCTCCAAACACGTGTTCCATTCGTGTTGTATTTGATCGTTACGTAGTCTGTTCCTCTCGCTCCGTTGTCGGCAAAACCAGTAACATACACACTGCCGTTTGCATCGGTTGCCATAGCAGTTATAGCATCATTCGCATTAGCACTTCCATTAAAGTTTTTTGTCCATAAAATTGTCTGTGTGTTAGCAGAAAACATAAAAAATAAAGCGAGCAGGAGTAGAAATGTATTTTTCATCATTTAGTGTTTAAGTATTAAACTGGCTCTTCTACAGAATGGTTGCATCGAAAGAAGGGAAATTCGGCAAGCATGAATTTGTTGTGCTAAAACCGGAAAAAGGCGTACTGAAATCGATATGATACCATCATACCGGGAAGGTTGGATACCTGCGAAAC
>DASQJI010000643.1:0-7931 GCA_035631175.1 Parafilimonas sp. | reverse complement strand
AGGATCTTCTTGCTTTCTGTGATGTACTTCTGTATCACATGCATGATAGCAATTTCCTTTTTATCGCCCTTGTCA
This sequence comes from Parafilimonas sp., assembly GCA_035631175.1. Lineage (GTDB taxonomy): Bacteria > Bacteroidota > Bacteroidia > Chitinophagales > Chitinophagaceae > Parafilimonas. Next base: position 7,856 of record DASQJI010000643.1, on the reverse strand, counting down.
ATAAGCGCGTCCACATCTTTCTTAAATGTCTTCAGCGTTTCTGCCATGATGGTATTCAACGCGATCATTGCGTTAGCACAATTAGCAGACGAACCGACGGCGCGGAACTCGAATTTGTTCCCGGTGAATGCGAATGGCGACGTGCGGTTACGATCGGTATTATCGAGCAAGAGTTCCGGTATGCTGCGATGAAGATCTAATTTCAATATTGCTTCGTCCTGCTCATCGAACTTATCGCCAACTCTTGTTTCAATATCATTCAAAACACGCGTGAGGTATTCGCCGATGAAAACCGAGATGATCGCCGGCGGAGCCTCGTTTGCACCGAGGCGATGATCGTTTGGCGCAGATGCGATCGCGGCACGCAACACATCAGAGTAATCATGAACCGCTTTGATCGTGTTCACAAAAAAAGTAAGGAACATCAGGTTTGTCTTTGGCGTTTTGCCCGGCGCGAGAAGATTGATGCCGGTGTCAGTTGCCATGCTCCAGTTGTTGTGCTTGCCGTTTCCATTGATGCCTGCGAAAGGTTTTTCATGCAACAACACCCGCAGATTATGCCTGCGTGCAACCCGGTCCATGATGTCCATCATCAGAATATTGTGATCCACCGCGAGATTCACATCTTCAAAGATCGGAGCACATTCAAACTGCGAGGGAGCCACTTCATTATGCCGGGTGCGCATCGGAATCCCGAGCTTGTAACCTTCTTCTTCAAAATCTCTCATGAAAGCATAAACCCTTTCCGGAATGGAGCCGAAGTAATGGTCTTCCAACTGTTGTCCTTTTGCAGGGGCAGCGCCATACACGGTTCGACCTGTGAGAACAAGATCAGGACGAGCGTTCGCAAGTCCTTCATCAATTACAAAATATTCCTGTTCCCATCCTAACGTAGCTGAGACGCGCGACACGTTCTTGTCAAAAAAATTGCAGACGTCAACGGCCGCTTTATTCATCGCTTCGAGCGCTTTGAGCAAAGGAGCTTTATAATCGAGAGATTCGCCCGTGTATGAGACAAAGATCGTGGGAATGCAAAGTGTTTTTCCGTCGCCTATTTCAACGATGAACGCAGGAGAGGAGGGATCCCATGCTGTGTAACCGCGGGCCTCAAAGGTGGCTCTCAATCCGCCACTTGGGAAAGATGACGCGTCGGGTTCCTGTTGAATCAAAGCGCCACCATCGAATTCTTCTATTGCAGTACCATCACTCTTGATGGTGAAAAATGAATCATGTTTTTCAGCAGTCGTGCCGGTTAAGGGTTGGAACCAGTGAGTAAAATGCGTAACGCCTTTTGCCTCTGCCCACGAACGGATTCCTGCTGCAATTTGATTTGCAACGGTACGGTCGATCTTTTTGGATTCTTTAATGCTTGCGGTAAGGCTTTTGTATGCCTCATCACTTAAAAATTTCCTGGCGGTTTTTAATGTAAATACGTTTTCGCAGAAAATCGCCGTGATTTTTGACGGCCCCTGGACCTTCATATGTCCGGCGTCGCCGGCTAAATTGCTCACAGCCTGAAATCTTAAAGACATAGAAATAAATTTTTGCGCGAAGTAAGCAACAATTTATAAAACTCCCAATTTTTATTGCCAATTGTGAAAAAAACGAGGTGCCTGTGAATAAAAGTTAGCGTGAAGTTCGGTTCTTGACTAGAAATACGAAAATCTCAGGCTCTATTTAAATTATGTCGTTTTTTCTTAATGTGTATTAAATTCGACAGTGGTACGAGCAGAAGCGGTAGGACGAAGCTCCGATATCTTACGATTGCTCCGGTAAGCGTTACTGTGTACCCAGACAGTATCAGGTTTGTGATCGCGAAGCAGTAACAAAAGATGACAAATGAAGCGGCTGAAGCCGAGAACTTCTCAGACCGGTTGAAAAAAAACCTGAACAAAGCATATAGGAGCAAAAGGTAGACAACAATATTTTCACCAATCGCCGGCAGGTAGGCGAGGTTTGCAGTTTCTGTAACATGAGGCCGCAGGAAAGCGATATCAGCAGCAGCAGGGAAAAATTTGAGAAAACCGCCAAACGAAGGTTCGAGTGCCGGAAGCATGATCTGCGAATGCCCGCCCAAAGCTTTAAACTCGTTTTGTTTCGACACAACATAGCGGGGAAAATCCAATGCAGGATTCACATGGCGCGCCGCAAAAAAAAGCGCCAGGCATAAGATATATACTTCAACGACGGCCAATGTTTTTCTTGCAGGCATGCGCTCACACAACCACCAGGTTAATAGCGCAGGGAGCAAGAGCAGTAATACGAAATTGCGGAACGCGAAAAGCAAGCAAATGCTGACCAGAGATACCAGTATTCCGGTTAGTGAGAAACTTTTTTTTGTAAGCCATCGATCGAAATAAAAGGCGATGAGGGAAACGGCCGTGAAAATAAGTCCATCTTTGTGCATACCGCTGCACCAGAATAGAAATGATGGAATGCAAAACACAAACAGCACAAGAATAATATTATGTGGATTAACCTTTTCACGGGCTACGCGATACAAAGCAACCGGCCCAAATAAGAAAAGGAAATTGAAAAAGATGATGTCAGCATAGTAGTTTTTCAGGGTGAGCGCATTAAATGCAGCCATCAGCTTTATTACAAGGTTGCTTTTGAGATCATTCCAATACGAATCATTGGCAAGAAATAAACTGCCGCTTTCCTTATAGCCGTAGAAGAACAAATCTTTAAAAAATGCTAGCGGGTCCCGGAGAAGCCAATCCGTTTCTGTGCGGCTTGCTTCGAAAAAACGCCACGTATCACTTCCTTCCGCATATTGAGGCTGGCTGTAGAAAAGACCATATGCAATGCCTGCGGCTATCTTCAGCGAAAACAAACCGATCAGCCAGTAGGTGCTTAAACCGCTTTTTTTGAAGAAAGGGATCTTTGTGATGAGAAATGAAACCAGAACGAAATAAACAACAAAAATTAAAACACTCAACTGGATGTATTTGCAGCAAGATAATTTTAATTATCAACTTGTACCTCGCAAAAGAAAACCCCGCGATCGTTTTAATTCGCGGGGCGCGCAGGATTTTCATCCAAACTATTCGACTAGTATTTTCGCAGTTCGCTTTTCGCTCTCGCTTCGCACAACTAAATAATAAATGCCTTTTACACCGTCTGGTACATACATCGTTTTCAAACTTGTTCCCGCAGGATGTTCATACAGAATTGAAGTTATTTTTTGTCCATTCGGTGAGTACAAAGAGATCTCATACTTAGTGCTAAGCGGGTTCGTTATTTGAAAGTTGATGGCGCCGCGCACAGGATTTTGTATCACGTTTATTTTTGTACCTGGTGCAATTTGCGTCGCGAGAGCATTGCCCGGTATCCTGTTGTTATCGATCGTATACAGTGTTTGGCCACATGCTACTACATAAATAAACAGGGCAGTAAAAACGGTAACGGCTTGTTTCATAGTTTAAGGTTTTGCTGTGTAAATATGAAAACAAAAGGTCTGCCGAACTTCACTCGATTATGCTAATTTTTCAGGGCATAAACCTCCTTGCCGTTGACCACGGTGAGCAGTACCTGTATATCGCGGATCTTTTCCGGAGGGACGCTAAAAATATCATCCGACAATACCACAAAATCAGCAAGCATGCCAGCCTTTAACACACCCGTTTTATGTTCCATGAAGCTTGCGTAAGCATTGTTGACGGTGTAACATCGTAAAGCTTCGTCAACAGAAATTTTTTGTTCAGCAAACCACCCGTTTGGATTTTTATCGTCTAATGTTCGTCGCGTTACGGCTGCATAAATTCCTGCGATGGGATCAAGCGGTGCAACCGTCCAGTCGGACCCGAACGTGAGATTTGCATTTGTCGCTAATAAACTGCTGAATGCGTATGTTCCTTTCAATCTCGCACTATCTAATCTTTTCGCCGCCCATTTTCCATCATCGATCGCATGATAAGGCTGCATCGACGGGATCACGTGTAATTGTGCAAAACGTGGAATGGCGTGTTGCGTCAGATGTTGTGCATGTTCAATGCGAAATCGGCGGTCGCGATTCCCATTTACTTTTTGAGCTTCTTCATACACGTTCAAAAGAAAATCATTTGCCTTGTCGCCAATAGCATGCACCGTCACGTGCAAACCGGCAGAGTCAGCTTCTATGATCCATTTGCGTAGCAAATTTGTATCAGTAACCTGTAAGCCTGTTGTGTTCGGAGCATCGAGGTACGGTTTATAAAACCATGCAGTCGTTGAGCCTAAGGATCCGTCGACAAAACCTTTCAGTCCGCCCCAATGCAGCATTTCATCTCCACGTCCATTCTTTTTTATAAAGGAATCGAGCCTGCTCCATGTTGCGATCGGCACGAAGGAATAAATGCGCAGATCAAGGCGATGATCTGCGTAGGCTCTTCGATAGGTTGCCATGTCAGGCCAGCCGCCATAACTGCTCATGTCATTAACCTGCGTCACTCCATGTGAAAAAGCTTCCTGTATTGCACGCTGCAAATATTCATCAAGCTCTGCCGCGGACGGTTCAGGAATCACCGCATACATCAAGTTCATTGCTTCATCCTTTAATACACCGGTCGGTTCGCCGGTGGCTTTGTCTTTTACAATTTCTCCGCCCGGCGGGTTTGGTGTGTCCTTGTTGATGCGAGCTTGTTTCAGTGCAACGGAATTGGCTAACGCCATGTGCCCGTCATAACGATTGACGAAGACGGGATGATCAGCACTCACACTATCGATCCAACCTTTTCGGGGCAGTTCACCATCCCAGTTTTCGTGGTCCCAATCGCCGCCTTGTATCCATCGATTGTCATGTAATGAAGCCACATATTGTTTAAGCGTTGTAATGAATTCTGCAGGTGATCGTGCGTACCGAAGATTAACGCTCGCAAGTTGATAACCGCCGCTGAGAAAGTGTGTATGGTTATCGGTGAAACCTGGAACGATCATTTTCCCTTGTTCATCGATGATCACGGTATTTGCCGATCTGTATTTTGAATAATCGTCGCCAACAAATAAGATCTTGTTGCCTTTGACAGCGATCGTGGACGCTGACGGATCCGCAGTATTGCCGGTCCATATTTTGGCATTGATATAGATGCGGTCGGCAGTTTGCTGAGTATAAGAGCAAGTGAAGGCCATCAGTGCTAATGCTGTTACGCAGATTTGTTTCATAATTGTGCGATGTGGTTATAGTGCGGCTTCGAAAAGAAAAATAATCAATTATCAATAAACCAATAATGAATTTTTCTTTTGGCTCAGACGGTTCGAAAGCCTTGAATTCAGTTTTTTTGGTGACTCGTATTTAATTGTTTTGTTCGAAGTGTAGAATTTACACATATTTGCTGACGATAAATCGCTTTCATTATGAAAAGACTTCTATTCCCGCTCTTCCTTCTCATTACGGTCGCTGCTCACACGCAATTACTTTCCTGGACGCCAGCCTTTATCCAGGAAAATTCAACACCCGTTACCATAACGATGGATGCAAATTTTGGTAATCGTGCGCTATTGAACTATGCAACCACCTCCGACGTGTATGTGCATATCGGCGCGATAACTAATCTGAGTAGCTCGGCCGCCGACTGGAAATATGTGAAGTTCACCTGGGGCACAACCAATGCAAGCGCGCACTGTACGTATCTTGGAAATAATAAATGGCAATATACTATTACCGGCGGGTTGCGTAATTTTTTTGGGATCAGTAATGGATCGGAGACGATCAGGGAGATCGCTATCCTGTTTCGCAATGGCACCGGCTCCATCGTTCAGCGAAATGCGAACGGAGCCGACATGTACGTGCCGGTGTATGATAACGGTGTTCATGCGCGAATTGATGTTCCTTATCAGCAACCATTATATGATCCGGTGCCTGAGCCGATAGTAAAGAATTTTGGCGATCCGCTATCAATCACAGCGAAATCAAGTGTTGCAAACACGCTGAAAATATTTTTCAACGGCAACCTGTTAACGACCTCCAGTACAACAACGGCAACTGCGAATACGATGATCACAACATACGGGAACCAGCGGATCATCGCCGAAGCAACAGATGGAATAACGACAAGCAGGGACACGGTTGATTTTTTCGTTTCATATACTCTATCGGGATTACATGACGGGATCAATTACGAGCCCGGTGATACATCTGTGACCCTTGTATTGTACGCACCGCATAAAAAGAAGGTGGTGGTCGTTGGCGATTTTAATAACTGGACTCAATCCGACAGTTATAAAATGAACGTAACGCCTGACAGCGCACGATACACGTTGCGGATAACTCATCTTACAAAAGGCACTGAATACGCTTACCAATACGTAATCGACGACACTTTGAAAGTGGCAGACTACAACACCGAAAAAATTCTTGATCCTGTTTTTGACCCGGCGATCCCATCGACGACCTACCCGAATCTAAAACCGTATCCTACAGGAAAAACAACAGGCATTGTCAGCATTTTGCAAACGGCGAAGCCGCAATATGCCTGGCAGGTCACAAACTTTCTACGCCCGGACAAACGAAATCTTATCATTTATGAATTGCTGGTAAGAGATTTTATTGCAGCGCAAAATTGGCAAACGTTGAAAGACACGTTGACGTATTTGAAACGTCTCGGCGTAAATGCAATTGAAGTAATGCCGTTCAACGAATTTGAAGGAAACAACAGCTGGGGTTATAATCCTGATTTCTATTTCGCCCCGGATAAATTTTATGGAACGGAAATGGCCTTGAAACAATTCATTGACGAATGCCACAAGCAGGGATTTGCCGTTATCATGGACATGGTGCTCAATCATTCCTTTGGCCAATCGCCGATGGTGCAGATGTATTGGGATAAGGCGAAAAATGTTCCTGCAGCAAACAGTCCGTGGTTCAACCAGTATCCAACGCACGCATTCAATGTCGGTTACCAGTTCAACCATGAGGCGCCGGCCACAAAAGATTTTACGTACCGCGTCATAAATTTCTGGTTGACGAACTATCATCTCGACGGTTATAGATATGATCTCGCAAAAGGATTTACACAACGCAGAACCTGTGACGCGTTTGGAAACAATTGCGATGTAAATGCGTGGGGACAATACGATGATGGCCGCGTTGCGATCTGGGATTCCATTTATGATCAGCAACAGCGGATATCGCCAAACAGTTATTGTATTCTTGAGATGTTTGCTGACAACAGTGAGGAGACTGTTGAATCGGATCGTGGGATGATGCTATGGGGGAATATGAACTACAACTACAACCAGGCGACAATGGGTTATATTACCGGGTCTGACCTGAGCTGGGGAATTTATAAAGCCCGTGGCTGGTCGCAGCCTCATTTAATAACATACCAGGAAAGCCATGATGAGGAAAGGCTAATGTACCGGAATGAGCAGTTTGGAAATTTTAACGGCAGTTACAATGTCAAAGACACCGCAACAGGCTTGTCACGCAACGGGATGGCGGCTGCGTTCTGGGCCATGCAACCAGGGCCCAAAATGATGTGGGAGTTTGGTGAACTGGGTTACGATCTCTCTATCAATCGTTGCACGAACGGAACCGTCGATAACAATTGCCGTTTAGATCCAAAGCCGCCCCGTTGGGATTATTATAACAAGCCGAACCGAAAGGCGTTGTTTGATATTTACTCAAACCTGATCCACCTGAGAACATACCCGGATTTTCCAGGGACCTTTACTACGGGGGCGACTTCGTACAGTCTTGTCGGAGCCCTTAAGTGGGAATCAATAAGTGGTGCCAATTTACAGGTGATGGTGTTTGGGAATTTTGATGTTGTTCAGCAAAACGCAACGATCACTTTTCCTTCAAGCGGTAAATGGTACAACTATTTAACGACGGGCACATTGAATCTCGCTTCAACATCGTACAACGTTACGCTCCA
>DASQJI010000642.1:0-1690 GCA_035631175.1 Parafilimonas sp. | reverse complement strand
AGTGGCTGAAAGCCCTCATGTTGTCTCGTCCGTATTTCTCACGAATACGCGATGAAAGCATCATTCTCAGTGACACGGGTGCCACATACCTGGACCATATAGAAGCAACGAAAGATGAGGACGGATCTTATGCGATGATCTACCTGCCAGAGAACAAACCTGTTATCATTGATCTTGCAAAAATTTCCGGGAGTAAGAAAAGCGCGTGGTGGTATGATGTCAAAACCGGGCGATCGCAGAGAATAGACATTACAACGAACACCGCAAACTACACCTTTACACCACCGGCTGATGAAAGAGATTGCGTATTGGTGATCGATGACGCTTCAAAAAATTTCAAAGCACCGGGAACAATAATGTTCTGACGAACGAAGGTCTATCCTTTTCTCTCACACCATCGTCTATTTGAAGACCTCGCAGAACCAGTCTTGCGCGCCCGTGTGTCAGCAATTTGCATATCAAATCAATTTATAACAAACCATTCATACAGGTTTGTTTTTTTCACGGCGCGAATAGTGGAAATTTAACGTGTGAAATCAGCCATTGTGATATTATTGTTAGCGTGCTCTTCAATCGCCATTGCACAAAATGTAGCTGGCTTCTGGAAGGGCACGTTGAACATGTCCGGCGGTTGTTTTGTTACTAACAACATGGAATTGCAGATCAGGGTGAACGGGGATTCGTTGTACGGCAACTCTTATCATTACGAGGATATCGATAATTATGTGAAGAAAAAATTTGTTGGGCTAAAAATGTCCTCCGACAACAAGATCATGTTACAGGAAACCTATGTCACCACTTACAAGATCCCGGTCATCTGTCGAGTGTGCATAAAAACATATGAGTTGCAGTATAGCAAAAAGGGAAATGAAGAAACGTTGAGCGGCAACTGGGGTGGTTACATAAATGAGACGGGTGCTGATTGCGGTACCGGTTTTATTAAATTAACGCGTATAAAAGAATCTGCGTTCAAAGAAGTGCCCGAAATAGAAGTGGACACCGGAAAGATACGACTCGATTTTTACGACAATGCAGAAATTGACGGAGATTCTATTTCCGTATTGGTCAATGGAAGAACGGTGGTTTCTCATCAAATACTCGGCGCTAAACCGATCACGGTTTTTGTGCGGGTTGATTTGGCAAACACGTTCCAGGAAATAGAAATGTTAGCAGATAACTTAGGCACCATTCCGCCGAATACAGCAATACTCGTCGTAACCGCAGGTGGAAAGCGCTACCAGCTCGTTCTTACATCCACCACTGAAAAAAGCGCACGTGTGCGATTTGTTTATAATGGAGGTGAGAAACCGGAGTTCAAATAATATGGCGGGCTGGCCAATTTCACTTTCAACAAGGTATTACTAGGATCAATGTTGCTTAAAATTTTTCGCTCAACTTCGCAACTTAAAACCACGAACGCATGGCAGCACTTAAGGTGATCATCACAGGTGCAACAGGTATGGTGGGGGAAGGTGTTTTGTTTGAATGTTTTCAAAATCCGAAAGTATCGGAACTACTGATCATAAACCGAAGGCATTATGAATTAACACATCCAAAACTGAAAGAGTTGATCGTACCTGATTTTTTCCACCTGGACGAATATTCGGAAAGTATAAAAGATTACCACGCCTGTTTTTTCTGTGCCGGGGTTAGCTCAGTAGGCATGAAAGAAGATAAGTTCACGCGCATC
>DASQJI010000641.1:0-9087 GCA_035631175.1 Parafilimonas sp. | reverse complement strand
GATAACGATCATACTGCTTACGCATTTGTTGATACCGAAAGCCATGAAGCCGCAAAGCTCTCTGTTCCGCCTTTGCTGCGGGATAAGGCAAGGGCGATTGAAGTGGTCCATTATAAACCGGAAGAAAGTTCTGATCCCGTGCATGGAAATACAGAGCCGGAATGATGAAATGCGTCGACACTGGGCGCCTTTTGCATGACCATTATGTGTTCGGAAAAATCGTTGATATGACAGCCAGTTATAACGCTCCGATTTGTATTTTTTGGGGTGTTTTTGTTCCCCGGACGTTTTCTTAGATTATTTATAAATCCGGACAAGTGGCTGGCTTTTGCGACAATGGAAAAACATAGGGCGAATGCGCAACAGTTAATTCCTGAAAGTCATTCGGCTCAATACCGCAAATCTTTGTGCATGCATGAGAAAGTTTATTTTAGAAAGAGAATAAAAGGAAATCATCACAAAGAACGGACGTGAGTTTTGCCGTTGCTCTGATAGCATCAATTCGATTGCAAGTACTATCTACAATCTTTAGCCGGTATAGCGTTCAATGGAAATAATGAGTGAATAAGAATCCAGGCGTAACAAATCAGAGCGGCTTATGGCGAATCACAATTTTCCTTCTTCCTCCAGTTTGTCTATTTTTTCTCTTACCCTCGCCTTATCGTCCACGGCTTTTCGAACGATGTCCCTAAACTCTTTATCGTTCCTGATATTATCAAACAGTTTATCACGCTGAATAAGATAGGGCGAACCCCAGCTCCACTTCCATTGCCTTAATATTCTTAGCGCTGTTTCTTTATCCCCTTTAAAGGCGCATATACCGGCATAGTCATAGCCAAGCGTGTCGTGCCTTGCCTTGTATTCTTTATCGGCTAATGCAATCTTTTCTTCTCCTTCTTTTATCCTTCCGCTATTAAACAGAGCTACGGCCCAGCGATGAGGGTTATTTCGATTCGGATAACGCTGCCAAAGCGTGTCATACATCGCAGCAGCTTTACTGCAGTCATTTTTTAAATTGCAGGACGCCTCCGCGATCTCGTATAATGCATTAGGCTCCTGCTTTACATACAGGTTCGCATATTTAATCACAGAGTCAGCTTTGCCCCAGTGAAGGTAGATGATAGTCAGATTCCGAATCGCCTCGGTTTCTATCATTGTATTAGCATTTGCAAGAACCACCGCCTTTTTTGCATACTGTTCGGCTTTTTCAAAATCTCCGCAGGTATGGTACGTAAATGCAAGGGAACTGTAAACAGATGGCGTGAGTAGAGAAACCGGGTTAAGTCGAATTGCTTTTTTGCAAAAACGGATCGCTTTTTCAGGATCATACCATCCATACCTTTCGCCCAGTGCACGGTTAACATCGAAATTATTTGGATTAATACTGTAAGCTCTGTCGAGATAATATCTCGCTGCTGAGTCGCCCGACACTGCTGCAGAAGACCACAATAACAAAAAGGCATCCGCGGAAGATTGATCAATTGCCAGTGCTTTATTAGCGAGAGCGCGTCCACTATCGGAGATCAACGTTACTTCACTTCCTGAAGCAGCCCAACTACTGATCCTATAAATAAATGTTTGGCCTTTTAAAACATACGCTTCAGCCATCGAAGGATCAGCATTGATGGCGTTATCGCACAGAGAAAGCGTATTCAGGTAATCCGAATATAGCTTTGGGTCAGAAGGCAAAGAATCCCAATAGAGCGGATGAACTGCTGAAACTAATGTCACATAGGCGGTCAAAGCCTCATTATATGCATCGATGGCTGCCGCATTTTCCGTTGCTATCCTATTAATGCGGGACTGCTCATCAGGGGTAATTTTCACCTGTACTTCGGACGCTATCCTTTGAGCAATGTTTTCCTGCAAAGAAAAAAAATCTTTCACTTCGCCTGGAAAATCGTCGCTCCATATTTCTTTGTCACTCGCGACATCGATCAAAGAAACGAACACTTTCACTTTATCTTTATCGCGAAGCACATTCCCCTGCACAATATATTTTACGCCGCCAAGTTCATTTGCAATATCGCGAATCGAAAGCTTCGTATCGCGATATTTTTCCACTGACTGCGAAGCGATCGGAATCAATCCACCCAGTAATTGTAATTTTTTTTGAAGCTCTAACGCTACGCCGATACAAAAAGGTTCGTTCTGCGCTTTGTTTATGCTTATATTTTTAAAAGGCAGCACAGCAATCGATTTTTCGGCTCCAGCGCTTTTTTGTTCAGAAGATCTGACATAAAAAAAGTAACCAACAAAGAGTAGTAGCAGCATTGACACCGTAATGATGAAATTTCGACGGATCGTATTTTTGTTTTTTACTTCTTTCACCTTCCCTTCCATTTTCTCTCTTTTCGGCACAGCAAGTCCTTCATTCGTTAATGCAAAAACTTCAATCGAATCATCCACATTTTTAAAATCGAAATGTCCAAGTGAAACAGCTTTGAACTCAGAATGGTTCCTGATCTTGTCAAAGATCTCTTTTGAAAATAAAACGGTGTTTGCCTGGCCAAGAGATTGAATGCGCGAGGCAATATTTACGCCGTCGCCCAGTGCTTTACGGTCTTCAAAAAAAACTTCACCCACATGCAGTCCTATTCTTAATGGTACGATGGGCTCGGTTTGCAACTCTTTTTGTATTTCGATTGCGCACCTGACAGATTCTGTAGCGCTGGAAAAAATGCAAAGGCTTCCGTCGCCATAATAATTCAGTACTTCGCCATGATGCGCGGCAACAATTTTTTCAAGAACTGAATTATGACGTTTGATGATGATGCGGGCCTTTTCTTCATCATGCTGCATGATAGCCGTATAGCTCACAATGTCTGTGAACAAAATAGCGGCAAGCTGATGTGAGGCAGGCATGAGTAGTTTATTTCAGAAAGATAAGAAAATAATATAGTTGCAATTCTTTCGTTTTCTGATCGTTCCCTAACTCATTTGTCAAATCCTGCCTTGAGAATACTTGCATTTGAATTTGTAACTTTAAAAAATTTACGTTGACATGCTGTTGTACGCATGTAACCATCGATAAAGCAAGTTATTATTCGGCAGCACATCAAGAAATTGAATTTTAGAAAATACAAATAAATTATTCACTCCAAAAGAAATCATGTTATGGCAAACACGGATACAATTGATCAAAAACCTTCCCTTTACGAAAGATTGGGAGGTGAACCGGGTCTGAGGAAAATTGTCAATGACATACTTGACAGAAATTTAAATAATCCCCTAATAGGTCGCCATTTTCAGAATACTGATATGGAAAGACTCAAACAATTAGTCTTCGATTTTTTTTCAATGGGAACAGGAGGACCACACAAGTATACTGGCAAAGACATGCGTTCGGCACATGCGGGTTTAAACATAAGCGAACAGGACTTCTTAATTGGCAACGATGATGTATTGCGGGCTTTAGAAGAAAATGGAATTGCAGAGGCGGACAGAAATGAAGTAATAGGTATTCTGAACTCGATGAAGGAAGATGTCATCAGGAAGTAAGCCTTCTGAAGCTGATTTGAATCCTTCTCATATCTGTGTTGATAAGCTATTTCGGAAAATCAATCCTGTCTAATAAGTTTTGAAAACGCGGATCATTTCTAAGCGCAGCCGGAACATAGGGTGCAGGTTTAATGGTGAGAATGTGGGCGTCCAGGTCATCACAAGCTTTTTCTAACGCGTGAAAAGCCTTATCCAGGTCGCCGAGATAAGCTGCAGACAATCCGAAATAAGTACCGGCCACATATTCGGTTGCCGATTTTTTTTCCAATTCATTCATTAAGATCCTGGCTTCCTGAAAGTTTCCACTACTGCAATAAGCCCAAATCAAACTATTAACAGCGTGCTGATGCCTGTCGGAGATCTTAAGTAAATAAGTAAATGTATTAATCGCTTCTTCATAGCGCTTCAATTGCATATAAGCAAGGCCTGCAACGCGATGCGAAAGGAATGAGTTATTATCCAGTTCGATACCGATTTTTGCAATGGCGAGGGCTTCTTCAAATTTATGGGCCATTAAAAGTGTCCATGCCAGGTCGGCATGATCAATCGCGCTGAGCGGTTCGAGCTTTATAGCAATTCGTTGCTGCTCTTCTGCTTCCTCGAACTTTCCTTCTACCCAGCCCAGGCAGATCATGGCATACAGAGATCGTGCCTGCACATACCCTGGATTCAATTCAATAGCCTTCTGAAAGTTCTTCTTCGACTGCTCCCAATTCCATTCAAAACACACATAATAATATCCAAGCGAAAAATAAGCCTCGCCGAGGGTATCATCCAGTTTTATTGCGGTCTCTGCCGCTTGTTTCACCTCTTTTATTACTTGTCTTCCGGGGAAAAAAGTATAAGCCGCGGCTAATGTGTTGGCGTATGCATAGCCCGCATGAGCTAGTGCATAAGATGGATCAATCGTAATGGCCTGTTTTGAAAATTGTAATCCTTTTAAAATAGAACTGCCGCGCCTGTATAAATGAAACCTCCCTTTTAAATAAAGCTCATAGGCCTCTGCATTGTGTGTAGAAGTTTTCATTATTTTTTCGCGGTCTTTTTCTAATAAGGTTATTTTTAATTGCTCGGTTATGGTGAAAGCGATCTCATCCTGTATGGCAAAAATATCATGCATGTCACGGTCATATCGCTCACTCCAGAGATGAAAACCATCTTGCACATTAATTAATTGCACCGTCACCCGAAGCCGGTTTCCCTGTTTCCGCACACTGCCTTCCAACACAGTACTTACTCCCAGCTTATCTCCAATTTCGCGTAAATCTACCTTGGCTCCCTTGAATTGAAAAGATGAAGTACGCCCTGCAACTTTTAGCTCTTTTAAGTGCGCTATTGAATTAAGAATTTCTTCCGCCAATCCATCTCCTAAATATTCCTGATCATGTGATGCGCTCATATCTACAAAGGGCAGTACTGCAATGCTTTTTTGAGGTGTTGTTTTGTTCTGTACTTCTTCTTTGTTTCGTAACTTGCTATCCTCTAATACTGCATTATTTATCGTTACTTCATAAATGCGCATAGGTCCTTTTACGTTCTTCAATAATTCTTCAGCCACAAATTTCGCTTCAATATTTTTTTTATTGATGATGGTATTATAAACTGCTTCGGAAACCCAGATACCACCAACAGGTGCAAGAGCCTGGATCCTTGAAGCGATGTTCACTCCATCTCCGAAAACGTCGTCGTCTTCAAATACAACTTCACCAAGATGAATGCCTATGCGTAGTTTGAGGTTATCAATACTGTTGCATACATCTTGAATTTTAACTGCGCATAACACGGCATCTGATACTGTAGTAAAACTTGCGAGCACACCATCGCCCAGTTCTTTTATCCACCTGCCATTAAATTTTTTTATGAGTGGTTTTTGAAGCTGCCGGTTCTTTCGCAAAATTTCAAAAGCTTTTTTTTCATCTTCACCCATCAATGCGGTATATCCGACAATATCGGTAAACATAATGGCTGCAAGCTGGCGGGTGGATGGCATGAAGAAAGTTTATACAGAAAAACAGAAAAAAGAAAATCAAATAACGCCAAAACTAATTTTTCGCCGCAACAAATGTCCTTGCTTCTTTCAACTCAGGCCTTTCGGTATCCGCATGTGAAGTCAAACTCATCAACTGGATGTAATATTTTGCAGCGCTGGTCTTATCTCCTTTTAATTGCGCAGACCTTGCAGCTCCATATAGGCTATTGAATCGATTCGGTGCAGACTTCAGGGACGTTTCATATTCGGGAAATGCATCAGCCGGTTTGTTCAGTAGTAGCAACAAGTCTCCCAACTGTTCGTGCGCCGGAAGGATCGCTCCCGGAGTGACCGGATGTTTTTCACTACTGTCTTCTATGTTGACAGCATCTTTCATTTTTGTAAGCGCATCATCGAATTTTTTTTGTGCAAATGCATTCCATGCCTGCCCTTCTGTTTCGAGGATCTTTGTCTGTCCCGCCCAGTACATCATCTTTCTTGACACCAAAGTATCATACAAAGACTTAATTTTTTGAATTTCGTTATCGCTGCTTTTAATGTCGCCTGTCCTTGCATAACCCACTGCACGGCCAAAATGAATGATCGCTTCCGCCTGAGGATAGAGATTCCAGGAAAAGCCGGCAGGATGAAGTTCGAGATCGGCAGCCAACTTCCATTGGCTTCTCTCAATAGCAAAACGCGTTGGCACGGCAGCAAATGCATATGCAGCAGCGAGTTCATCCCGATCAACTTTATTCATCGGCTTTAATTCATCGCACACTTCCTGCGCTTTCTTATCCTCGCCGCACTGCAGGTATGCATACTCGAGATAGTCCAGGGCATGAAGTTGGTCGTATGATGCACAGCCCGGTTTGTTTTTCTCAACAAAATCTTTTGCAGTTTGTGCAGATGCAATATTGCTCGCAATAGATTCGTCCCAGAGTCCCAGCCTCGTGAAAATGTGCGACGGCATGTGCTGTGCATGCGGAGACGCCGGTGCTATTTTTGCATAATTCCTTGCCGCGGGTAACGCCAATGTTGCGAGATCCGGATAATCAAAAGAATGGATGATGTAATGAGACGCACCCGGGTGAGAAGGTTGAGCAGTGAATATTTTTTCAAGTATCTGTTCAGCCTGTTTTTGCTTTGCGTAAGTCTTGTCCACGAATGGAAGCATCGCCTGCACTGTGCCCAATAGGGAAAGAGCGTAGAATGCAGAGACCTCAGTATTGTCAGGATACTTCTCATAAATCTTTTTCATAGCATCCTCATACGCTTTTGTGCGTGCGAGCGCTGGCGCCTTGTCATAGTCTTTATAAAACAATTCGAGCGCGGCAATGAGTTCATTTTCCAGCTCTGTTTTGCCGCCTTTTGATCTTGCCGTTTCCACGATGTCCCAACCCTTCTTTAATGTAGCGTTATCGGGCGGTTGCCACAGCGGATGCCAGAGACTCATGGCGATGCCCCAATATGCGATGCCGCACTGAGGATCTGTTTTTGTGATCTCCGCAAAATTCTTTTCAGATTGATCGTACCAGAATGAATGCAGCATTGCAACGGCGGCTTCAAATTGCTTCTGCGTTTTTGCATCACAACTTACAGGAAAATTTACTTTGCCGAGTTCACCCGCATTACCCATGTGCATGTGCGCGTGGTCCTCCTGCGCGACAAGTTGTACGCCTATAAAAAGAAATGCGCCGGCAAAGGCATGTCTTATATAGTTACGGCGAACGTTTGAAAATGGTGCTTCCATGTTTTTCTTTTTCAGTGAAAGAAAATTTAGCTTATAAAGATAATAACCTGTAATCGATTACCGACCTCTTCGGGAAGATGTGCGGCGTTGACTTTTCTTCACTATTTGATTTCGGACCGGTTTTCGAAATTCGCGCGAAGCCATCTGAGCAGAGCAGTTCGTTGCCTGGAATACTCTTCTAACACTGCCTGACGATTTTAAGTGCTCAGCGGTTACTATAAAAAGAATCGATCCACTTTGTCAAGGAAACGTTCATCGTTTATTCCCGTGCGGTTGAACATAATGGATGTGATCAAATTTTTTTCGGGATACTTCCGCATTTCGCAATAGTACCCGCCGCCACCTCCGGCATGCGTAAAATAATTCGCATCATTTAAGCGGCCGGTGAACCAGCCCAGCGTCATCTCGATCATTTTGCCATTGCGTACTTTCTGCTTCGTCAACAGTGTTTTTTTATACTCGTCCGATAATAAAATTGACCCGGGTTGAAATAGTGTTTTAATGAACGCCGAGAGCGAGTATGCATTTGCGATCAAACCACCGTATGCGGTTCCGTTAACATAATATTTCCTGAACTTGATCCATTTTTTATTTGAAGACGGTTCGGTGAATTTTTTTCGGTCGAGAAAGAAACCGAGGATAGTATTGATTGCCGTCAATTTTTTTTGATACCCTCTTGCATAATTGGAATCGCTTGTCACCAAAAATTGCAGTGGCATATTGTTCAATAAAAGCTTTGAAATAATATGCCGGTGAACATACGCGCGGTAATCCATACCGGAAACTTTTTCGACGACCTTGCCAAGCACGAGGTAATTGAGATTGCTATAAGCAAAATGCTGTCCGGGATGATGTTTCAACTTTGAATGGGCCGACAAGACTGCCGAGACGAATGCATCCGAATTGAATGAAGCATCTTCTTCGTGCAGGTGCGCCCAGCGCAGAGGTATTGGGTTGGACAGGCCCGACGTATGCGACAGAAACTGCTGAATGGTTATCTCCTCCGGAAATGGGTATGGGTCGAGATATGCAGATGCATCATCCGAGATTTTTATTTTTCCCTCTTCTAGAAGCTGCATGATGGCGAGTGACGTAAATGTCTTTGTAACCGAGCAGGCATTGAAGCTCGTTTGCTTGGTGATCGGCCGCCCATGCTCAAACTCTGCAACTCCTGCGGTGTGTTCGAAGGATGTCTCGTCATTCTTTAAAACAACATACTGAACACCGGGTGTTTGATTTTTTGCGACGAGGCTATTTAAAAAAGCTGCGACTTTTGACGCGTCAGAATTGGCCACCAATTTTTTTTTGAAAAGATAAAAAAGTTTCGAAGTACTTCCAGACTTCATAAAACAAAAACAGCAGTTGAGATCAACCGCTGCAGAAAGTGCCTCTTACACCCTTCTTATGAGACGAAGATTATCCTCTTGTATAATCACCGATGACTTCCACATTGCCATCCCTGACCCTTAAAGTCTTAATTGTTTTGCTGTCCTGGATCTTCAGGATATATGCAACATTGTCGGCATGTGTGATTTCGTAGACTACCATTATGCTGAAATCATAATAGGTGCTCTTTACGAGGTCGCGCACATCGAAAGGCATTTTATCTTCGCTGTAGGTGCGCAGCATGCTGTGCCAGTTGCCTTTAAGATCATAGATCACTTTTGTTTCAATTCCGGTCGCGATAAATTGCGCAACAAAAGCTTCGGACGTTTGGTACCATTTTGCCTCGTTATTCGCACCGAATTGCTTTGTAAAGTTTTTTAGAGCCTTCACATTTACGTTAGTGGAAGGAACTTCAGAAGCAGCGTTTAAACTGAGAAACCCGGCGATGTTGTCTTCAATTTTCGCAGACTGGTAAGCG
>DASQJI010000640.1:0-2029 GCA_035631175.1 Parafilimonas sp. | reverse complement strand
AAATTTTTATTTATCACAGCTACGATGCCCGCAACTTCGCAAAACAGCTGTCGAACGCGCGCTCACTTGTGAGAGAACAGCAAGTTGCATTATTTCCTTCATTCATACAAGCTATTTTTGCGTGTTAAACGGCAGAGATGCACATCGCAGTACGTTCAACGGAAAAGCAAAGGCTGGAATTCGAACAAAAAGGTTTTGATCCGCATGTAAGTGTAACATGGCTTGCGAGCCATGAAAAGCTTTTTCATGTTGACGCAGATGCCGTGTTTGATCTCGTGTTTAACGACGTTGATATTTCGGCCAATGAATTTGTAGAGGAAACCCTGGTTTTCGCCAACGCCGTCAGTTGCACCGGCCTTAATATCGGCCGTAAGAATTATGTGAGGATAAATGCGTGGGAAGGATTTTTAAAAAGACCGTTAGTCGAAGTATCCGGCCAGAACGATGAATATTATATTCTGGCAGCAAAAACGCTGAACGCACTTGGTTGGAAATATGTTTGGACCGCAGACGATCACGGCTTTATCAGCGCTCGCATCGTTGCGATGATAATTAATGAGGCTTATTATGCGCTTGAAGAAAAAGTAAGCACAAAGGAGCAGATAGATGTGGCAATGAAACTCGGCACAAATTATCCCTTCGGACCTTTTGAGTGGAGTGAAAAGATCGGGATGAACAACATTTATGAGCTACTTCGAAAGTTATCGATGGAAAATGACCGCTACACAATCGCGCCACTACTCCGGCAAATTGCTTTGCAGCAAAAACAAAACTTTTCTTAATTGGCTCTGCTGCTCAATATCGATACCGCTTTTGAAACTGCATCGGTCGCCGTGAGCCGGAGCGGCGAAGTGGTTGCTGTCGAGAGAAATCACGAACAAAAAGGTCACGCTTCCTTTCTACAACCCGCAATACAGCGCGTGTGCGAATGCGCAGGGGTGGCCTTATCGGCAATAGATGCAGTTGCAGTTGCAAATGGTCCCGGTAGTTATACCGGTCTTCGTGTTGGACTGGCATCGGCAAAAGGAATATGTTATGCGCTGCACAAGCCGCTGATCTTAATAAACACACTCGACATTCTTGCTTGTGCTCTAAAAGAAGAGGCACCGCACGATTCTTCAACCGTTTTGTTTTGCCCGTTGATCGACGCGCGACGCATGGAAGTCTACACGGCATTATATGATATTCATCTTAATTTGATAAAAGAGCCAGCGGCCGTTGTTCTTACTGTAGATTTCCTGAAAGAGGAAAAAGAAAACTATCGAATACTGTTGGCGGGAAATGGTAGTTCCAAGTTGAGATCATTCATGCAGCATGACAACATAATTTATTCTACGGTTGAGGCAGAAATGCGGCATTTTGTAAGGCTTGCACACCACGCTTACGGTTTGAAAAAATTTGCCGATGTCGCCTATAGTGAGCCCATTTATCTGAAGCCGGTATACATAAAGCAACCATGAAATATTTTGGGGGCACAATTATTGTGTTATGTATATAAAATAATTTTAATAACTTTGGGAGCACTATAAACACCCTGTGTATGAACAACACCCCAGCTCAAGTAGTAGTACTGAACAATCCGGGTAATAATGAAAACGTTCGAATGGATTTTTTCCATCTGAAGAAAGCAGCGATGATCCTTCGCGCATTGAATCACAAACTTCGGCAGCAATTACTGCGCCTGGTTGATGAACACCAAAAGATCACTGTTACGGAGATCTATGTAAAGCTCCGCCTTGAGCAGTCAGTCGTTTCGCAACACCTGGCTATTATGCGCCGCGCCGGAATCGTGTCAACCACGCGCGATGGAAAATTTATCTACTACTCTGTGAACTATAAACGACTAAAGGAAATCAGCAACTTCGTTGAACAGTTGGTTGGTTAAAATGTAAAAAGCTTCTTCCGGTAATTGTATTTTTGCAAAAACATGCAGGATGTACATTGAGCAATTATATACCGGGTGTCTAAGTGAGGCGGCATATTATCTTGAGAGTAACGGTGAAGTTGCTATCGTTGATCCGCTTCGCGA
>DASQJI010000639.1:0-1609 GCA_035631175.1 Parafilimonas sp. | reverse complement strand
AAAAACTTTGTGTATTCTAAGATCAACAAACTGCCAAAAAATAGTTTTTATGCAGTTTGTAAGTAGTTCTCAACATATGGTGTTTGTCGTTTCACAACGGCAAACATTCTATATAAGATCTTATTTCGGACGATATTGATGGTACTCATCTTTGATTTACCACTTTCAGTTCGTCTTAAATAATAATCTTTTAGTTCTTTGTCATATTGGATAGCAGATTTTGCAGAAAGATCAAGCAGTGTTTTCATGGTTTTATCAGCAAGCTGGCTGACTTTTGTTTTGCCTCTAATGCTGCTGCCTGACGTATGTTCGAAAGGAGCAGTACCACAAAAACAGGCAAACTTTCTGGCATTCTGAAAGCGGGTAAAGTTCCTGGTCTTGATGATCGTTGCAATGGAAAGAACTTTACCAACTCCTTTAATGCTTTGAAGTAAACATTGATTCTGCTTAATGGATGGATTACCCTGAACAATTGCATCCATTTCACCTTGCAATCTTTCAATTTCTTTTTCAAAGCTTTTGATCACTCTGGTGTGAGTAGTCATAATCAGGTCACTTGCAGCAAGACCAATATTGCGGTACTCACTGACAGCGTTAAGCAATGCTGCTTTATGCTTTACCAGTCTTTCCCTGGTTGTGAAGAGCAACTGCAGTCTTTGGAGTTCTTTGCCTGCAACTGGTTCTATGGTTAATGTTTGTCTTTCTTTAAAGCCATAATTAGCCAGTCTTCGGGCATCGATCTTGTCAGATTTACCTCGAACAAGGCCCATAGATCGTTTGACTGCGTAAGGGTTGACCTTGCAAAATGCAATGTGATGTTCATGAAGAAAGTGCTCAAAGCAGTAGCTATAAAGTCCTGTATGTTCCATTACAATCATCACCTCAGAAGCAGTGATGTTGTGCTGTTTTATCCACTTCATCATTTGACTGAATCCTATTTTGTTGTTTTCAATTTGATGATGAGATTGGAAGAAAAGATCAATGGTTCTTTTGGAGAGGTCAGCTCCGATGATGTGTTGAACTTTCATAGCTTTGCTTTTAGAAATGATCAAATAGTTGCAGTAACCTAAAACCTTTATTTAGTCTTTAAGGACTTAACATTCTAAATAGGTCTACTGGCAACCGTGGAGGTGAAAGTGAGGACTAATACACAAACTAGACCTAAAAGTCTTGGTCTCCGTAAAGTTCACCTCACTTTCCTTCCACAAAATTCATTCTCTTCCTATTATTTGCTATCCCATATGTCAATGAACTAATTTTATCTAAAGGAT
This sequence comes from Parafilimonas sp., assembly GCA_035631175.1. GTDB lineage: Bacteria > Bacteroidota > Bacteroidia > Chitinophagales > Chitinophagaceae > Parafilimonas. The sequence continues at coordinate 338 of DASQJI010000639.1, read as the reverse complement.
CTCCGTGGTAAAATAAATTTGTAACAAAAAAACAGTGAACGTCCAAAAGAAATCAAGCACTACCCAACAAAAAGCATCATGAATTTGGGGATAATTCATAAAAAGTCTCTGATACTTGTTTTTATACTAATACTTAGATTCCTATAATTGATCACTAACAAAAATTCCTTTAATTTTTACTTGCTATTCGCTAACGATGAAAAATAAGAAGCCTGCTATAGCCGTCATTGATGTTGGTAAGACCAATAAAAAAATTTTTCTTTTTGACCAGGATTACAACATCGTTTGCGAACGCTCTGCAAGGTTTTTAGAAACCACTGACGAAGATGGCGATCCTT
>DASQJI010000638.1:0-18978 GCA_035631175.1 Parafilimonas sp. | reverse complement strand
ATCTCGCAGCCCTCACCTATTTGCGTTTTTGCATCCTGCGAAGAGTGTATCGTCAAATTCTTCAGCTTGTTCGCTCCCTTGATATACGCATCACTGCCGATCCAAACATCTTTGATTATCGCCGAATTTTTTATCACCGTTCTGTCGCCCACTTTGCCATAAAATCCGCGCTCGTTTTTAAATTCTTTCTCAGTAAGCTCTTTAAATTTTTCCAGTAACAACTCGTCATCCCTGAACTTGCTCCACATATAAGCATCACCGGGAAGCATGCCGCTGAATGGGATAACGCTTCTTCCGCCGTTCTCATTACAGATCTCCATCCAGATGCGGACGCTCTCATCCTCGCCTTGTTTTAAAATGCCATTTCCAAACTTTGAGTGATCTGTAGTTGCAAGCTCGTTTACATTCACCAGGATCACTTCATTCCCGATGATATAGTGGGAAAGATAATTTACATGATCTATCACTACGTTATCGCCGATGTCGGTGCTTATTATGATCGAGTTGTACAACCCGACCGCATATTTCATGTCGCTGAATTCAAGGAACCACGGTTCGAGCTTGCCAATGCGCACCAGGCCAAAGAATTTACAATTCTTCACCAGTTCGGGGTTGAATGCATCGCTAACGAAAATCTTGTTCCAATCGTCGCTTGTGTTGCGATTTTTTACGAGAGCTTCTATTTCGTAGGCCGTAAGATTTCGATAAATGATTCCGCTGCGGTTTTGAAGATCGCGGAGGTAATACTCGTCTTTCCCCTTTGGCAAATATTCTTGTTTGATAAAATTATAGCCGAGTTTTTCAATCGGCGTCTTTGTGATATCGTTGCGGGCCATCGAGCGAAAAATTGATTGCAGCGAAAGTACATTTATTAAGAATGGCGAATTACGTTATCACATTGCTTTCGCAAATTTTCGAATTCACTTATAACAATGTATCATGAGTCGGCAACCGCGCGGCGTGACTTCATGTAGTGTAGGTCAAAAGAATTACTCTTTCTTCTTCAGCAGTATCTGCTCACCAATGATGCCGTATATTTTATCGAAAAAAGCTTTCACACCCGGGTAATTTTCCTTAGTGAACAGGGGGTTGTTCAATTCAAAATCATACCGGATACCAACCCGGTTGTTTTCAAATGAAACATCTTTTCTAAAAGAAATGCTTGTATCTGCTGTTCGCAGAAGAACACTTTTTGGAATTTCTTCGACGCTGAAATTGCCAGGTATGTCGATAATTATATAAGTCAGGAAGCGTTGCATACAACCGAAGTCTATATCACTGTGCCGCTCAGTTGTAGTAAATGGATTTTTGCGAAACATGGAAAATAGATACGGGTTTAGAAAGTAAAAATTATCGTTATTGGATAGAGAATAATGAAAGTTCATTTTCACCTCAAGCGGCTGGCTTATATCGGCTGAGTCATTATCACTTACCGAATCTATCTTTATTCCTCCATTGTCGATTTGCAAAAAATCTTTTTGCTGTTCCTCCCTTTCGGCCTCATCCTTTTCCCTGTCTTTTAATTCTTCCGCCTTCGCATAATCTTTCATAACGATCGAAGCAGATCCCTGTAACACGCCCGAGCTGTCCAGCGTAGCCTTCACATACGTTGAGCTGTTCATCAACGGAGTATTGTCCTCGATAGAGACCCAATGACATACGGAGTCAATCACGAATGCGTCCCTGTTAAGAATGTTCAGAGGAGGAATACGATACGACTGGTACTTCTGGGTACCATCAAGAATAAAATTGTTTATGCTATCGGTTATTAAAACATCGACACCGTCAAACTGGCCAAGCGTGGGGAATGCCATCTCTATCCTGCCGTTTTCCCGTGTGCTTATTAAAAGCGGTTTGCAAGAGACGCCAACGTTTCGCAATAAATTTAAAATGAGGATATTTATTTCAGCACTGCTTCCGCTCCTGGTGTTCCAGGCGTCCTGGATATCTTCGGCCAGGAAAACCTGGTCAGTGTTCCATTTCACACGGTCTTTCACCACTTCATATACTGCGTTTATTTTTTCCGTGTTTGTCGAAAGCTTTTTGATCGAGTCGATCAAGGCTTGTGTGCCCTGCACCGGCATATCGAACTGCCTGCCGAAAAACGCGAAATCTTTCAACATGCTTCCCATGAGCTTCCATCTTTCCTCGGGTGCATTGGCCAGGAAGAAAACTATACTGCGGTACATAAAAAACTCGACTCTCTCCAGGTTATCGTTGATAGACGACATATAGGGTTCTACGACAAAGGATGGCACCTTGTGGAGCACGATTTGTATAAACCGGTAGCGGGAATTTTCATCGCTGCTGGTAATGGAAGAGTCCTCGTCTGCAAGTTGAGTGGCGACTATACGCGTCTTAAGTTCCACTCCGGATGGAACATTTATTTTACAAACCGAGATCTGTACAGGGATGAGGCTTTGAAAAAACCAGGGTTCAAGAACGCCGGTATTTTTTTTCACCCGGGTGTAGCGGTATTCAATTACAGACCCGGGTTGAAGGTTAGGAAAAGTAAAGCGCAAACTACCGGCGTTTTTTTTGCCATTTTGTTTTTCTTTAAATATTTGATCGCGATCGACTTTTTCAACTTTCATTTTTCCATCCGGCGCAAGATTATAAACGTAAGCATCGAGGTCGGTTACCTTAATACCCCTGCTCCTTGCATCAGGGATCACCACGGTGGCATACTCATACCCGTGCTTATCGAAGATCTTTATTCTTGCGCGGCGTTCATAGATCGTCTTGCTGTCGTAAGCATCTTCTTTAAACGAAATTGTCTCTTCATTAAGCAGGTACATAGCCGGCGCGGATGTTTCAAAGGCGCATTCCTTCATCAGCAGCTCTTCCTGCGACACTTTTCCAAACGCGGGCAGTTGTTGCGCATTAGTACAGCTAAATATCAAAAAATAAAAAACAGAAATAAAGGGTTTTCTCATTCAGCAGAAGTTCAGTTTGAAACATAAAACTACTACCAAAAATAAAAAATTTACCGAAATTGATTTTGCAAGTGACCAGGGAAAAGTTGAAAGAAGTTAAAGATGTTCGATCGCCGGACCCTGGCCTAACTCAATGCTGCAGTTGATCCATTCCGCGTCAAGTTTTGCATTGTATTTTTTATAGAAGTTGATGGCCGGCTCATTCCATTCAAGCACCTGCCACACAATGCCGTTAAATTTTTTTTCTCTCGCTTCTTCGATCAACCTATCGAACAATAATTTTCCAATGCCCTGGCCCCGTGCTTTTTCGGTGACGAGGATGTCTTCAAGGTACATGCGTTGTCCCTTCCACGTCGAATAACGAACATAGTACAAAGCAAACCCGAGGATCGCACTTTCGTTAAGCGTAAAAGATTCGTTGGATGAGACCGCAACAAAGCCCCACCATACAGGATTATCGCCGAAACCACTGTCTTCGAAATGCTGCAGCGTAACGGTCACTTCATGTGGCGCCCGCTCGTATTCTGCAAGCTCTTTCACCAGCTCCAATAATCTTTTGCAGTCTTCCTTAGCTGCGCGGCGTATAGTGATGCCCATAGTTTTTTGTTAGAGTGAATAACGGATCTGTTCACAAGGGGTTGCAAATTGTTTTGAATACTCAATAGCCGATAGATGAAATGTTCAATGTTCAATTTTCAATTTTGAACGTGTCCCTGAGTATTGATTATTGCGCATTGAATATTAAATATTTTTCTCCTATCATTTTTTCCAAACACTCAATATTCAATAAATCAATATTCAATTTTCAATGGCCTGTCGTGCGTATTGATCATTGCGTATTGAATTTTTTCTTTAAGCCTCCTCAACCAATTTGACCACCTCCTCCGCACAACCAAACGACAACGTAAATCCGCTGCCTCCGTGGCCATAATTATGGATAATGTTTTCTTCGCGTTCTACTCTCACTACGGGCCGGTATGGACGCAGCCCTGCCCAACTTCCAATTATCTTTTGCTTTTTTAACTGCGGAAAAACTTCATAAGCATTACAAAGTATCTTCTCTATTGTTTCCGGCTCGGTAAACTCATCAAAAATATTTTCTTCATACGTGCCGCCCACGATCATTGCATCTTTTCTTGGCACGATGTAAAGAGGTTTTTCGTTATCAAGATAGATCGGAAAATCACTTAGCGTTTCGATCAATGCAACCTGGCCGCGAACCGGAACCACGTTCTTATCATCACATAGATCCCGCGCACCAAGTCCGGCGCAGTTGATCACAACATCGTGCGATGACTGCAATGATTGAAGATCTTTCACGTCCGCCTGTTCAAAGGCAACGTTTTTCGTTAACAGGTATTCCTTAAGGTATGGAAGAAAGATCTGCGTCTCAATCAGAGGCACCTGCACATCATAGGCCTTTGCAACGCCCGGCTGCAATTCTTTCTTCGGGACCATTTGTATCGAACCTTCGGGCATGAATTCAATCCACACAGGTTCATCTTCAACTACATCTTCACGCACTACTTTTATTAGCTGTTTCATGCTGATGCCGGTGCGGGGATCGTGCATAAGCTGCCTGAAGACGCGATAGCTCGTCCGGCACCATTCAATACCCCTGCGATCGTTACGTATATGATAGGGAAACCAAAATGCGGCTGCACGGTTCGATGTAGTGTCCGGTGAAAAAGCCTTTGCAAAGATGGTGATGCTGTAATTTTTCCTGCTCAAGAGGTAAGCGCAGGCCAAACCGCTGATGCCCGCGCCCACAATTGCGATCTTTTTACTCATCCTTGTAATGAATTATCCAGGTCAGTTAAAATGTCTTCCGTGTTTTCAATGCCGACGCTCATACGAATCAGGCCGTCTGTTATTCCAAATTGCAAACGCTCTTCCCTTGACACACCGTAGTGACTCATCGACGCCGGATGAGAGATAAGCGTGTCCGCGGTGCCGAGTGAAACAGCCCGTGTACACATCTGCAGATTATCGATAAATTTTTTTCCGGCTTCAAGGCCGCCCTTTAATTCAAAACTCAACATTGCGCCGGGATGGCGCATTTGTTTTTTAGCGACAGCAAAATCAGGATGAGAAGCGAGCCCATTATAATTTACTTTTTCGACCGAAGGATGCTCCTGCAGAAAATTAGCGACAGCCATCGCGTTGTGACAATGCCTGTCCATTCTCAGTTCAAGTGTCTTCATACCCGTGATCAGTAAAAAAGCATCGAACGGATTACTGCTGCCGCCAAGTAGCCGTTGCCACTTGGTGGCTTTTGTCTTCATGAATTCAATATCCTTTCCCAACAGCACACCGCCAATGGCAGTGCCATGGCCGTTCAGAAATTTCGTCGTTGAATGCGCAACGAAATCAACTCCATATTTGAAAGGCTGCTGCAGGTAAGGAGTCGCAAAGGTGTTGTCTACAGAAACGAGTATATTATGCTGCTTTGCTAACCGGGTGATCGCTTCTATATCCACGCATTGAATGGTCGGATTTGCGGGCGTTTCAAGATGCACCAGCCTTATATTTTTATTTTTTCTGATCACATCTTCAGCGATATTCAAATCGCGGAGGTCAGCAATGATCGTTTCAATATTATTTTGACCAAGTACTTTGTGCATGAGCTCATGTACACCACCGTACAATGAGAAATGCGAGAGAATTGCATCGCCGGCTTTCAAATTGCTTTGAAACAAATTATTGATGGCGGCCATGCCACTAGCGTGCAGCATAGCCTTTACTTTAAGCTCGTCGCCATTTGCATCTTTCAATTGAAAAACTTCAAGTGCCGCTATGATATCTTCGGCTACTGTAAAAGTTGGGTTGCCCCACCTGCTGTATATATACCCTTGTTCGGCACCCGAAAATCGCTGCATGCCCTGGTGCGCGTCACTGAAAGTGAATGTAGACGTCGCATATATAGGCGGCAAATGCGATGATTCTGCAAAATCTTCGCCAGCTCCATGCAGCGCAAGGGAGCTGATCCCTGAGTAATTGAATTTCTGTTTTCCCATCAAAAAAACTTAAGCGCGCAAAAATACTGTCTTAATATTTAGAACGACGTCCAAGGTTGCATTCGTTGATGAAACATGATTTATCCCCCATGCAAAAAATTCCGTTAAATGACGGAGATTAAGAACAATGTTGTAACCGTACTTGCACCTGTAGAAGAGCATGTTTAACCTAAGATGGCAATAGCGAAAATTTAATCCGTGAGCGGTTGCCACTACCTGTCAGTAACATCAACGAAGGCATCGGTTTGAAAATCGTTTGAACTTTTGCACATAAACAACTAATAGTTCCCGCCGTATCAAACGTATCCTGTTTTGATTTCCGGCGCCTCTTAAATTCCAATAAGCCAAAACGAAACACTTGTCCGTGGGCCACCGGTAATTCGTTCAAGCGAACGCAATTTGACTTAAAACAAAGCTTCAATACAAGACCAAAAAACAGATCAACTTTTTTATTTAACAACAAACTTTTATTAACGCAAAAAAATTTTTACTATGAAATCAAGTTTAGCATTACTTGCGCTGTTACTGGCTTCAGCCGCAATACCAGGCACTTCAAAAGCCCAGGGTGGTTATACTCTCGCCGCGTGCATTAAGGATGACATGGGCAACGTTTGGAACGTCACTGTAACACACAAGGGTAATTTTTATACGGGGGTCGGCAACGTTGACGTAGGCGCCGGCTATTTATGGGATGCCACAATCACATATGATGAATCAGAACACACAACTACATTCAAAGCTGTTAATCCGAAGGCTGATGCTTGCGCTTCGGGCTGGGTAGATTATTTTACCTACAAAGGCAGGGCGAATGCAAAAAAATTAGGGCAGGATGCAGCTTACAATGGTCATGGTTCTTTCAAAAGTTATTGTTCAGGTACAGTCGTAAATGTGGGCGACTGGACGGCAACAGATTGTGCAAGCGCGGTTAAAATCAGCAACCCGGGCAATCCGGCAAAAGCTGCAAACTCTGAGAAATCATGGGACCTGGGCGTTTGTATCCGTGACGACGCCGGTTATGTATGGACCTTCACCGCATATTACAACGATCACGGAACCTGGTTTGCCACGGGTAGCGTTGATCTTGGCGACGGCTCTCCTGTTTGGGATGCCAAAGGCAAGTATCAGCCTGCAACGCATGAAACAGAATTTGAAGCCACCAATCTTAATCCCGACGGATGCACAATTCATACGGACGCGTTCAGATACGAAGGAACAGCGAAAGCAAAGAATAACGGAGGAGTTGTGACTTATAATGGCTCCGGTACGTGGACAAGCTACTGCGGAGGCAGTGAATATGCAACCGGTACCTGGAGTGCAACAGACTGCGACCATAAAGGCGGTGCTATTAATCCTATAGGCGCCGGTAAAGTCTCAAACTCTCAGAAAGTATGGGATCTCGGCGTGTGCATCCATGACGATGCCGGTTATGTATGGACGTTCACTGCGTATAACAACGATCATGGAACCTGGTTTGCCACTGGTACCGTTGATCTTGGCGACGGCTCTCCTGTTTGGGATGCGAAAGGCAAGTATCAGCCTGCAACACATGAAACAGAATTTGAGGCCACCAACCCTAATTCCGACGGATGTACAATTCATACCGACGGTTTCAGATATGAAGGAACTGCGAAAGCAAAGAATAACGGAGGAGTTGTAACTTATAACGGCTCCGGTACGTGGACAAGCTATTGCGGAGGCAGTGAATATGCAACCGGTACATGGAGTGCAACAGACTGCGACAATAAGGGCGGCATAGCTAATCCTAATGGCGCGGGTAAAGCTTCAGGTGCTTCATTTGTAAAAGTGTCTCCAAATCCGATCATCGGTCAGGCGAATGTTTCATATGCGATTGCCCGGGCGGGCCAGGTGAATATCACGGTTTACAATTCTATGCAGCAGGCTGTAAAAGTTCTCGTAAATGGATACAGGAATGCTGGTAGCTATTCAACCGTATGGGACACAAGGAGCGGTAATTTGAATTCAGGCATCTACAGAGTTGTTGCAGTTGTAAACGGAAGAACATACACAACAACTGTACAGGTGGTAAAGTAAGAATCAACTTAAACTAACTTCACGAAGAGGCTGCGGCACGCGGCCTCTTTTTATTTTTATATCACACGTGTGGTGAGGTGGTGTACATTCAACACGAGATATTCATAATCTTTAAATGTTTGTATTTTCATGGCCAGGCTAATATTTCCTGTGCAGTTGGAAGATCAGGCACAGTGAACGTCACAATCTATAGCAGGCCGTAGAAGTTTTGGTGAACGATTTCAAGAATGGAAATTATTCGGCAGTATAGGATACCAAAACTTCGACTATAAATTCAGGTATTGACCGTGCTGTTGCGGTGATCGATGGCAAATCCACTCAACTACAGTGCAGGTGATCAGTTAGCCTTTTAGAAATTGGTGTTATAAGTGAGGGCTGCAACGAGCCGCCCTCTTTTTTAAGGCGTATCGTACGACCATTTCACCCAGATCGCGCCCCAGGTAAATCCGCCACCAAAGGCAGCAAGAACGATGTTGTCGCCCTTCTTTAGTTGCTTTTCCCATTCCCACAAACAAAGCGGGATGGTGCCTGACGTTGTGTTTCCATAGCGGCTGATATTGATCATCACTTTATCTTTTGACAAGCCCATGCGGTTTGCAGTCGCATCAATGATCCTGAGATTTGCCTGGTGAGGCACCAGCCAGGCTACGTCCTCAGACTTAAGGTTATTGCGTTTCATGATCTCTTCGCTTACATCAGCCATACCGGTGACAGCGAATTTGAACACCGCTTTTCCTTCCTGGTATACGAAATGTTTTTTCGCGGTGACGGTTTCAACCGAAGGCGGTTCTAATGACCCGCCGGCTTTCATATATAAATATTCGCGGCCGCTTCCATCTGTTCGAAGGATCATATCGCGGATACCCGTGTCATCCGTTGAAGGTTCGAGGAGGACAGCTCCGGCGCCATCGCCAAATAGTATGCAAGTGTTGCGGTCGGTATAATCTGTGATCGCACTCATTTTATCAGCCCCTACCACGAGAACCTTTTTATAACGGCCGCTTTCAATCAACGAAACGCCGGTCCCGAGAGAAAATAGGAACCCACTGCATGCGGCACTAAGGTCGAAGCCCCAGGCATTCTTCGCTCCTATTTTATCTGCAATAATGTTAGCGGTGGAAGGAAAGACCATATCCGGCGTAACCGTGCCGACTACAATACAGTCAATTTCCAGCGGATCCAGGCCTTGTCTTTCGAGAATTTGCATAACCGCCGGAATGGCCAGGTCGCTGCTTCCTTTGCCGGCCCCTTTTAAGATCCTGCGCTCCGTGATGCCAGTACGTGTCCGTATCCATTCGTCATTCGTATCGACGATTTTTTCAAGCTCTTTGTTCGTTAAACGGTAGTCCGGTACATAACCTCCAACAGCAGTAATAGCAGCGGTTATCTTGCTCATGTTCAAAAGTTAGGTCGCAAAAGTATCAAAAAATACAGGAATGTATTTGGCGATCGCTCAGCAGCGATTGTACCTGTAAAATACATTTTTCGAAAAAGTAAAAGTTTTGAATGAAAGCCATACTTTTGAAACCGCAGTATGATTGCATTTGTAAGCGGAAGATTCGTTGTAAAATTACCCTCCCAGGTTGTTGTAGATGTCAATGGTATTGGGTATGACCTGCAGATAAGCTTGAACACCTATTCGTCGATCAGCAATAATGATAACGGCAAGCTCTACACTTATCTGCACATAACAGAAAATGCACACACCTTATATGGTTTTTTTGATCTGGCCGAAAAAGAGCTTTTTCTCCAGTTGATCAGTGTTTCAGGCGTTGGCGCAGCCACGGCGAGAATGATGCTCAGCGGCTTAAAGCCGGATGAAATCGTAAAAGCTGTGATGCAGAACAATACAAGACAGCTCGAGAGTGTAAAGGGAATAGGCCGAAAAACGGCGGAACGAATCGTACTCGAACTGAAAGATAAATTGGGGCGACTGCAAACCAATCAGCATGAAAGTTCGTATTCACATAATACGGTAGAAACAGACGCCCTGAACGCTCTGGTATCACTTGGCATACAAAGAAATACTGCCGAAACAGCTTTGAAAAAGGTAATTTTATCCAATGGCGACAACCAGTCGATTGAGAACATTATTAAACTCGCATTAAAAAATCTGTAAGCTTATCGGGAAATTCTACCTAACCAGGCCAAGATTACCTTGAGAAACTTTTTTGCGCACCTTTCTATTCTCCTAGTGCTGTTCTTACTGGGCGTGAGTGATATTTCATTCGCGCAGGTGAGCGATAGCCTGCATTATCCCTTGCAGGATAGACGGGGCGATCGTTTTACCTGGGATTACAGCAACCCTTTCGACCTCACTGACACTGCGATCATCAGGCAGAACGTCGAATACGACCCGGTTACAAATCAATATTACATTACGGAGAAGGTTGGCGATGTTCTATACCGCAAACCCACTTACCTCACCTTCGATGAAATGTATCGCTATCAATCCCAAAAGCAGGAAACCGATTATTTCAACGAACGTGCCCAAACATTGCTTGACCTTAATCGCAAGATATCCCGGCCACCACCGCGGGTGTATGATAAACTATTCGACCGCATTTTTGGTGTCGGACCCACAGGTTTGAAGGTGGACATCAAACCGCAAGGCACAATAGATCTCTCGATGGGCTACCAGGGACAAGTGATACAAAATCCAACGCTGCCTGAAAGTGCCCGGAAGAATGGCGGGTTGGATTTCAATATGAATGCCAACATCAATATCAATGCGAGCATTGGTGATAAGCTGAAACTTCCTATCAGTTACAACACGCTGGCCAATTTCGATTATGAGAACCAGCTTAAGCTCGATTACAAAGGCATGGATGATGAGATACTGAAATCTGTAGAGGCCGGCAACATCACTTTCCAAACCAAAAGCACACTCATGACAAGCCCGCAGAGTTTGTTTGGAGTGAAAACACAGCTTCAGTTTGGAAAACTTTTTATTACTACCGCCATAGCTAACCAGCGTTCTCAGCAGCAATCGATCGCGTTAGAAGGCGGCGGCTTGAACCAGAGAATAAGTAAGAAGCTTGATGATTATGATGAGAACCGGCATTTTCTCCTGGCTCAGTATTTCAAAAACAACTACAATTATGCAATGAGCAACCTGCCTATTGTAAATAGCCAGGTTCAGATATCGCGCATGGAGGTTTGGGTCACGAACCGAACAGGGACCACGATAAATACGCGCAGCATTGTCGGCTTCATGGACCTCGGAGAATCGAGTCCGTACAATCCAAACATTCATTCCATCACCACCGATCTGCTGCCTCAAAACGGCTCAAACGATCTCTATGCTAACTTACTGGCTGACCCAAATTTCAGGGACCCGGCCGCCATAAATACTTTGTTGCTGGCACGCGGCCTCACGCCAGTAAATGATTTTGAAAAAACATTTGCACGCAAACTCGACTCCACAGAATATTTCTATAATCCGCAGGTTGGCTTTCTTTCTTTGAATGTTCAGTTGCAGCCGGACGAAGTTTTGGCTGTAGCGTATCAATACACGTACAACGGACGTGTTTACCAGGTGGGTGAATTTTCGCAGGATGTGACGGTTGATTCTACGCAAGGCGTCCAAAAAATGCTCTTCCTGAAATTATTAAAGGCCACGTCGCAAAGAGTAAGCCTTCCCATCTGGGACTTGATGATGAAGAATGTTTACTCAATAGATGTAACGAGCTTTCAGCCGCAGGATTTTAAATTAAATGTCCTTTACCAGGAACCCAGCGGAGGTTTGAAACGATACCTGCCTGAAAGCGATCCTGCGGTTGCCGGAAATCCATTGATCAGAATTTTACGAGCGGATAGATTAAACAATCAAAATGATCCACAGCCTGATGGTCTCTATGATTACGTTGACGGGTTCACTGTGCTATCGCAACAGGGTAAGGTGATATTCCCGGTCTTGCAACCTTTTGGGGACGACCTCGAAACTCTCGCTTTCCAGGGACAACCGGATACCACGAAACAAAAATATGTTTATCACCAGCTTTATGATTCCATCAAAGCCATCGCTCAAACTTATGCGAACCTGAATCACTATCTGTTAGAGGGAACGGTAAAAGGAAGTTCGAATACCGACATTTCTTTGGGCGCATTCAATATTCCGCAAGGGTCTGTGACCGTTTCCGCAGGCGGCCAGATACTACAGGAGAATGTCGACTATATCATCGATTACAATCTCGGCACGCTTAAGATCATTAACCAGGCGATCATTAATTCCGGCGTGCCCGTAAATGTGCAGTTTGAGAATAGTGCAAGCTTCGGCATACAACAGCGAAGCTTCTTTGGTTTACGATTGGATTACCTGGTAAATAAAAATTTGTCGTTAGGTGGTACGATCGAACGTTTGAAAGAGAGGCCGTTCTTTACAAAGGTTAATTACGGCGAAGACCCGATACGGAATACCATGTATGGCGTCGACTTCAGTTATCAAAATCAACTGCCAAGTGTAACAAGATTTATCAACAAACTTCCATTTTATAATTCTGATGCACCGAGCACGATCAATGCTTACGGTGAATTTGCAGCGCTGAAGCCCGGGCATCCGCCGCAGATAGGAAAGGGTTCCGAAGGATTAATTTATATTGATGATTTTGAAGGCGCGACCAGTAGCGTAGATCTGCGATTCCCGTTTGTGGCGTGGGCATTGGCATCAACGCCGCAGGGCAATGGCCTTTTCCCCGAAGCAACTGCCACCAATAGTCTTTCTTACAACAGTAACCGCGCAAAGCTTGCATGGTATAATATCGAACCAACATTGCAGGATAAATCCAGCCCGAATAATCCGCTAAAAAATAACCTGGCCGAATTGAGCGATCCAAGGGTAAGGCAAGTGTTCACAAGCGAATTGTTTCCACAACGCACGACGAACATCACCGACGTTGTTACATCAACCTTCGATATGGCCTATTACCCGGAAGATCGCGGGCCTTATAATTTTAACGACAGTGCTGGCAGCGTTGATGCGAATGGAAAGTTCAAAGACCCAAAATCGAAATGGGGCGGGATCATGCGCAACATCGATCAAACGGATTTTGAAACGGGGAACATCGAATACATTGAATTCTGGATGCAGGATCCTTTCATAAAAGATCCCGGCAGCACCGGCGGAAAACTTTATATCGACCTGGGTAATATCAGCGAAGACATTTTGAAAGACGGGAGGCGTTTTTACGAAAATGGTTTACCTACTCCGAACATACCTGCTGTTACCGAAAATTCCGTTTGGGGCCGCACACCTGTGAATCCGATTCAGATCACACAGGCTTTCAGTAATGATCCGGCCGACCGTCCTTACCAGGATGTTGGTTTTGACGGACTGGATGATGATTCCGAAAAAGTAAGACGCAGCGCGTATTTGAATGATATCGCAACAAATTTTGGAGCCGCATCTAAGTTCTACCAGGAAGCGTCAGCAGACCCATCAAATGATAATTACATCTGGTACCGCGATGGGGCTTATGACGCAGCCGGAACAGGCATTCTCGGTAGATACAAAGATTACAACAATCCACAAGGAAACTCACCGATATCTACCGGCAACTCGCCCTTCTCTCCTGCCGCTACGCTGTACCCGGATAACGAAGACCTCAACCGCGATAATACGCTTAATGAAACTGAGGAGTATTACGAATACGAGATCGATCTGCATCCGGGCATGACCGTAGGCCTGACAAAATATATCACTGATCAAAAAGTCGTGAATCCAAAGCTCGCCGATGGAAGTAGTGTTCCTGAAAACTGGTACTTGTTCCGCGTACCGATCGAAGATTTTACAGCCAAGATCGGCCAGATCCCCGACTTCAAGTCTATCCGATTTATCCGGATGTATATGACCGGCTTTGAAGATTCTGCCGTGTTGCGTTTTGCCACATTAGACCTTGTGAGAAATCAATGGAGAACATTCACGTATAAAGTTGACACTGTTGGAGGTTCTGGAGGATACACGCAATTGGATCCCAATTCGCCCACTGACATCAATGTACTGGCAGTGAATATTGAAGAGAACTCCAGCCGTCAGCCCATACCTTACCGAACTCCTCCGGGCATTGAACGCGTGCAGGAACTAAGTAACAATGGTGTGAACCTTCTGCAAAATGAACAGGCAATGAGCCTTCAGATAAACAACCTCGAGAAGCATGACTCGAGAGCGGTGTTTAAAACGTTGAACCTTGATCTGCGGCAGTACGGTGAAATGTCGATGTTCATCCATGCAGAATCGGGGTTGAAGCAAGTGCCAGCGTTGCAGGACGGGCAGGTTGCCGCAGTGATCCGTATTGGACAAGATTTCCTTGACAATTATTACGAAATAAAGATCCCGCTTAAAATAACCGCTTTTAGCAGCACCGCTACACCCGAACAGATATGGCCTGATTCAAACAATCTCGATTTTTCTTTGAATGACCTGGTGCAGTTGAAGATCCGCAGGAATTCGCAAGGATATCCGATCACGGGTTTCTATACGGAAAAGGTGGGGGAGCGCACGTACGCTGTCAAGGGAAATCCGAATCTCGGTGAAGTACAGGGCATGTTGATCGCGGTGGAAAATGAAACCGAGAACACGATCAGCACCGAAGTATGGGTAAACGAATTGCGGCTTTCCCGAATCGATGAGAAAGGTGGTTATGCAGCGTTAGGGCGACTCGACATGCAACTTGCAGATCTTGGCACATTAACCGTGTCGACGAACACATATAGTTATGGTTTTGGAACTATCGAACAGCAAATAAACCAACGGGCAAAAGAAAACATGTTCCAGTTCGATGCTGCATTGAACATCGATGCCGGCAAGTTATTACCACAGAAAGCCGGTATTACCATACCCATGTATGCGAGCATCAACAAAACTGTTCTCACACCGGAATATGATCCTTATGACCTGGACATTTTATACAAAGACAAACTGAGTGCAGCGGGCGACAAAAAAGATTCAGTAAGAAAAGCCGCCGTGGATGAAACTACCATCACAACTTTAAATTTTACCAACGTGCGTTTCGGGCAAACAGGCGCCAAACCGCATTTTTGGAGCATCAGTAATTTCGATTTCAGTTATTCATATACACAATTCAAAGAAACAAATCCGCTGATATTATTAAATGATATAAGAAAATATCGCGGCGGATTTGGTTATACATTCAATGCGCCTTCGAAATTTAAAGAACCGTTTAAAACCAGTATAAAGAACAAAAGTGTATGGCTTACGCCGATAAGAGATTTGAACATTAATCCAATTCCGTCGCTGGTAAGTTTCAGGACCGACATTAACCGTCAATACGGAATCTATGTTCCGCGACTTATCAACACGTATGATACCAAGATCGATGAAGTCGATACTACTTACGATAAGTATTTCACTTTCGATCGTTACTACAATTTACGGTGGGACCTGACGCGAAGTTTCAACCTCGATTTTGCAGCCACAGCTTTCGCGAGAGTAGATGAACCTGCGGGACAAATAAATACGAAGGAGAAGAAGGATTCGCTTTGGCAAAACTTCTGGCATGCCGGAAGAAATACATTATACCAGCAACATGCTACGTTAAGTTATAATATTCCGCTTCAAAAGTTACCGATTACCGACTGGATCACCGCGCGCTATAATTATACAACAACTTATAACTGGATCGGCGCTAGCTTACTCGCAACGAGCCTTGGCAATACGATTGAAAATTCACAACAGAATAATCTAACAGGCGAATTTGACTTTACAAGATTATATGCCAAATCTAAATTCCTTGCTGCTGTGAGCGTAAATGCGGAACAGCAGGATACCGGCGAAGTAAATGTCAATGATACGATTCAACCTCCTAAACCAAGAGCGGATGTGATCAAAGATCTAAAAGGTTTTGACAAACGCCGGGCGTTGCAAAAATGGCGTCAGCAGAAAAGAGATTATCGAAAAGCGCAACGCCAGGGAAAAAAAGCAGGTGGCATGAGCACCGGCGCCAAAGTCGCGGGCGAGCTAATTACTATGGTGAAGCATGCTTCTCTCAGCTACAGCGAAAATTATAACAGCCGCGTTCCGGGTGTAACCACCGGCACCGGTTACCTCGGACAAAACCAAAAGACGAACCAACCGGGCCTCGATTATATTTTCGGAAGACAACCAGACACAAACTGGTTGAACCAAAAAGCGGCAGAAGGCATGATAACCAAGGATACGTTGTTCAATCTTTTGTACAACCAGGACTATCAGCAGCTCATAACATTCAGCGCGCAACTGGAGCCGATAAGAGAATTTAATGTTGACGTGAATCTTCAAAAAACATTCACGAAAAATTATTCTGAATTATTCAAGAATCTTTTTGATTCAACACACACTGGCTTCAGTCATTTGAGTCCGTTAGCGGGCGGTGGTTTCAGCGTTTCCTATATCAGTTTTCAAACACTGTTCAAAAAAAGTAACCCGAATGAGATATCACCTACATTCCAGGAATTTCAAAATAACCGTATTATTATAGCGAAACGGTTGGCATACTCTAATCCTTATTGGAATCAAACATACCAGGGTGATGGATTCCCTACGGGTTACGGCCGTTATCAACAGGACGTGTTGTTACCTGCGTTCATCGCAGCGTACACAGGTAAGGACCCCAACACAATTGATCTCATTAGTCAATCAAATCCTAAAGTAAGTTCAAATCCTTTCAGCGGCATTCATGCATTACCGAACTGGAGAGTGAGCTATACGGGACTCTCAAAGATCCCAAGCCTTGCGAATGTGTTTAACAACATCACCATAACACATGGCTACAACAGCACGCTCAGCTACAACAGTTTCACGAGCCAGTTATTATTCTATGATCCTTTGCATTTAGGACAGCCTGCATTCATCGATCCGGTATCGGGCAACTACATTCCGTTCTTCCTGATCCCAAACCTCACTATCCAGGAACAGTTCGCACCGCTTATTGGTTTTGATATCACAACGAATAATCAAACATCGCTGCGTTTTGAATACGCGAAGAGCAGGCAACTCAGTCTTAGTTTGTATGATTACCAGTTAAGCGAAGTTAGAAGCAGTTCAATAACTTTTGGAGGCAGCTATCGCAAGCATGGAGTGAATATGCCTTTCAAGCTTCCGTTTGTGAAAGCAGACCCTGACCAGACCGATATGAGCATAAGTCTCGACCTTGCCGTGCGTGATGATGTACAAAGCAACAGCAGGCTCGATCAGCCGAATGCTTACAGTACCGGCGGTCAAAAAACGATCAGCATACAACCTGCATTGGATTATATCATCAATAACCGGATCGACTTCCGCTTCTATTTCGATCAACAGCGTGTGATACCATACATATCCACGTCGGCGCCGATCATAAACACGAGAGCGGGTATCGAGCTGCGGATCTCAATAGCACCATCCCAACAGCCACCGCAGTAACAGAAAAATGGTAGTGACGCAGTTTGAAATTTTATGCAAGCTGGATTAATGAAAAAGCCTATGACAATAGAAGATATTGCACGAATGAGCGCCTTATACAGCACCCAAAAGCAGAGGCAGTTATAAGAAGAACGAGAATGTGTAATTAAACGAAAATGCCAGGTTCAAAAGAGGTACTTTTGATATTAAAATACGTAGTATGAAAACCACAAACCTTACAATCATCTTCTGCGTACTCTTTGTTTCATATCAACTCACGTCTTGCCAAAAAGATCAAAGCGGTACTATGGTGAATGCGAATTCCGTTGATAATGGCGGCATTCGTAAGCTGCCCGTAGACAGCACTTTGGTAGCATGGTATCCTTTCACAAACGGGGAGTTGGGAGATAAAAGCGGTCATCACAATAAAATCATTTTTTGCTCAGCAACGCCAACTGTTGCTAAGAATGGGAAAGATAGCGATGCATACTATTTCGATGGCACTTCAAGTTATATGCAGGTAAAAAACAGACCATCCCTAAATCCAAGTCAAGCTATTACTTTGGCGGCACTAATAAAACCAATGGGTTTCTATCAGGGTCAATGTCACGGGAACAGAATCTTAAATAAAGAATATAGTGATGCAACCGACGGACGCTATCTATTAGGTTATGACGATCAAAAATTTTATAATTATACCGGATGCGACCAACCAGTGAAAGAAAATCGCGAAAACTTTTATGGAACGTATGGAAATGGACAAGCAGCAGCAAGCGGTGCAACAGATACGGACTATGTTAGACCTGGAAAGTGGTATAACATAGTATATACCTATGGCAACGGCGTGTCGAACTTGTATATAAATAATAAGCTGGTTATGTCAGCTGCCGTAAGCACTTCATTTAAGCCCAACACGTACGATTTGTTAATAGGTAAGCACCTTAATCCCCCCTTCCCTTACTATTTCACCGGAGTCATTGATGAAATACGAATCTATAACAGGGCATTATCATCAAGCGAGGTAACCGGTTTAAGCAGTTTGATGGGGAAAGACAATTAATCTTCCTTTAAGGATATACAATGGCGCTTTTTTTCAAAATGCGTCACTACCCAACAAATTACTTCGAATTTTTTAAACAGTAAACTTTTATCTTCATGCTGATAAAACTTTTACTATGCGAAAGCTTGCCTCTTTACTTTCCCTTTTTGCCGTCACCTTATTTGCCGCTTCGGCACAAAATGAAAACAAAGTGCGAATAATAATGATCGGCGCGCATCCGGACGATTGCGACCAGGATGGCGGCGGCACTGCAATTCTTTTAGCGAAGATGGGCTATGCGGTGAAGTTTGTTTCTGTCACGAATGGTGATGCAGGCCACCAAACGATGGGTGGAAAAGAACTCGCAAAAAGAAGATATGATGAGGCGCAGGAAGCCGGGAAACGATTTGGTGTAACATATGATGTTTTGGATAACCACGATGGGAAATTAGAACCATCTCTTGAAGTAAGAATGCAGGTCATCAGGAAGATCCGGGAATGGAATGCCGATGTCGTGATAGCACCGCGCCCGAATGATTATCACCCTGATCACCGTTA
>DASQJI010000637.1:0-8225 GCA_035631175.1 Parafilimonas sp. | reverse complement strand
TTCAATTATTTTCTAAAAGGCAAAGGGAATATTGACAGCATTGCCGAGGCGAATATTTTTATCACGGGAGCAAACAAATGGCGATCGTTTTCGGCATGGCCTCCCGCAAATAAAGAAGATGAACCACTTTATCTGCAGCCTGATGGAAAACTAGGGTGGAGTGAATCCGAAGGAACAAGTGACGCAAAGTATAGCGAGTATACAAGTGACCCAAATAAACCCGTGCCCTATGAAGAAGACGTACATTTCAACCGGTCGAGGACTTACATGGATGCAGACCAGCGTTTTGCCGAGCGTCGGCCGGATGTACTAACATTTAAAACAGATACATTAACTAAAGACATAACGGTAACGGGAAGCGTGATCGCAGACCTGTTGACAACCATCTCAACGACAGACGCAGATTTTGTGGTAAAACTAATTGACGTATTTCCTGAATATATGGGATATAACGACGTGGATATTTACGCGGTAGAAGATGCTCCAAACATATACCCGATGGGCGGTTATGAAATGTTAGTACGTGCTGAAATTTTTCGCGGCCGTTACCGGAAAAGCTATGAAGATCCTGAGGCCTTTACGCCGGGTAAAGTTGAAGAAGTGAAATTCAACCTGCCCGATATCGCCCATACTTTTAAAACCGGCCATCGCATCATGGTCCAGATACAGAGTAGCTGGTTTCCGCTTGCAGACAGAAATCCGCAGCAGTTTATTGATATCTATCACTGCGATGAAAAAGATTTTATCAAAAGCGATATAAGGATCTGGCACGATGCTCAACATGCATCCAGGCTAATATTGCCTGTATTGAAATAGGTTCAGTATGTAATTCAAAAGTTATCGTAACACATCGTCGTTATCGAAAATAAAAAACAGCCACTATGAAGAAAATTTTTGTCGCTATTGCTGCGGTATCATTCGTGTCATGTATCGCACAATCACCACTCAACGTGATCCCCGAGCCAGCGAAAGCAGAAATAAAACAGGGGACGTTCACGCTCAGTCCATCGACTACAATTCTTTTATCTGCTTCCAACCTCGAGAACAGTGTCAACTTTTTTAACAGCTATCTGAAAAAATATTATGGTTTTGAACTGAAGACATCCAAACAAAGCAGTGATCATAAAAATGTCATTGAACTCAATTACGACCGGCTCGACAATTCTCTTCCCGGTGGTTATGAAATGAATGTTGATAAAGACAAAGTTTATATCGGCGGTAATGATGAACAGGGTGTTTTCTACGGCATTCAAACGTTGATACAGTTGCTGCCACCGGAAAAATCAAACGGCCTGGCGATACAACAATGCAACATTCTCGATTCACCGCGCTTTGCATATCGCGGCCTGCATCTCGATTGCGGCCGACATTTTTTCTCTGTCGATTTTATCAAACAATACATTGATTTTATTGCGCTGCATAAAATGAACACATTTCACTGGCATCTAACCGAAGACCAGGGCTGGCGCATTGAGATCAAAAAGTATCCAAAACTCACCCAGGTTGGTGGTTGCAGAAATGGAACAATTACGGGCCATGCACCAGGGACTGGTAACGACAGCGTTGTTTATTGCGGTTACTATACACAGGAACAAGTTAAAGACGTCGTGAAGTATGCTGCCGAAAGGTATATCACCGTTATCCCCGAAATCGAATTGCCTGGTCATAGTTCCGCGGCAATTGCAGCCTACCCGTGGTTAAGTTGTTTTCCTGGCGAACCAACGCAGGTAAAACCGAAGGTTGTTTGGGCCGGTGAGATAAAAGGAAAAGAAGTGCAACAAACCTGGGGTGTATTTCCGGATGTATTTTGCCCGAGCGACAGCACATTTAAATTTCTTGAGGATGTGCTGGACGAGGTGATCGCTTTATTTCCTTCAAAATATATTCACATTGGTGGTGATGAATGCCCAAAAGATTTTTGGAAACGTTCCGATTTCTGTCAGCAGCTCATGAAAGAAAAAGGTTTGAAGGATGAGCACGAGCTTCAGAGCTATTTTATCAACACGATAGAAAAATATGTGAACAGCAAAGGCCGCAGTATTATCGGCTGGGATGAGATACTGGAAGGCGGTGTCGCACCGAACGCAACCGTGATGAGCTGGCGCGGAGAAAAGGGCGGCATTGCTGCCGCGCAGCAACATCATACCGTTATCATGACGCCCACAACTTATGTTTACTTTGACTACTCGCAAACAAAACAGGAAGACAGTTTAACGATCGGCGGATATTTGCCTGTGGAAACAATTTATAATTATGAGCCGCTTCCTTCTTCATTAAATGCAGACGAACAAAAGTACATCATCGGCGCGCAGGCAAATGTATGGAGCGAGTACATGAGCAACCCGGCGAAAGTGGAGTATATGATCTTTCCGCGCTTAACTGCATTAAGTGAAGTGTTGTGGAGTCCGAAAGAAAGTAAGAATTGGGAGGATTTCAAAAATCGCCTGCCACAACAGTATAAACGATACGATCTTTGGCAGGTAAAATATAATGTCAAGGGGATCGATAAAGGAGAGTAGAATTAGAAGAAAGAATTAAGAGTTAAGATGTAAATATTTCAATATTTCAATATTCAATTTTCAATAGCCATGGTGGATTCGTTTGAAAAAATTCAGGTTGAGATCTTTAAGAACTCAGATGAAGGTTCAAGATCCGCAGCGTGTGAGATCGCAAAACTTATTTCTGAAAAAAAGGATGCAGGTGAGAACTGCGTACTTGGTCTCGCAACAGGATCGACGCCTATCACTTTGTATGCAGAACTCGTGCGACTGCATAAAGAAGAAAATTTAAGCTTTAAAAATGTGATAACTTTTAACCTTGACGAATATTACCCGATTGAAAAAGATGCCGTACAGAGTTACTACAATTTTATGCACCGGCATTTGTTCGATCACGTCGACATCCTTCCGGAAAACGTTCACATCCCGAATGGCTCTTTACCAAAAGAAGAAATAAAAGCGCATTGCCTCGAATATGAGCAAATGATCGACGACGTCGGAGGCATTGACCTCCAGATCCTCGGCATCGGAAATAATGGCCACATAGGTTTTAATGAACCGGGCTCGAGCCGTTATTCAAGAACGAGACTCACGAATCTGGACAATAACACGCGCAACGCGAACGCAAGAGAATTTGACGATATATCAAAAGTGCCGCGGCTTGCGATAACGATGGGCATTAGTACGATCATGAAAGCGAAGAAAATACTGCTTATGGCGTGGGGACAAAAAGCGAGCATCGTTGCAAAAGCAGTGGAAGGCCACGTGAGCGAGCAGATCCCGGCAAGTATTTTACAGCAGCACAACAACTGTACTTTTATTTTAGACGAAAACGCTGCATCAGAATTAACCCGTTTCAAAAGCCCGTGGCTCGCCGGCGAAGTTGAGTGGTCGCCAAAAATGATAAAGCGTGCGGTGGTTAACATGGCCCTTAAACTGGATAAACCTGTTTTGAGTTTAACGAACGATGATTATCGCGAAAATGGCTTGGCCGAATTGCTGGTTGATAAAGGTGAAGCTTATGAAATAAACCTCCAGGTATATTACCTGCTACGCGACAGTATTACCGGCTGGCCGGGGGGCAAGCCAAACGCTGTGATACCTGCGCATCCTGAACGAAGTGAACCGTACCCCAAGCGCTGCCTGATATTTTCTCCACATCCCGATGACGACATCATCAGCATGGGCGGAACATTCATGCGTTTGCACGACCAGGGACATGAAGTGCATGTGGCCTATCAAACAAGCGGCAATATTGCGGTCACCGATGAATTTGTTACGCGCTTTATTGATTTCGCAGTCGGCTTCGAAGAAATGTTCCAGATGGATAACGCAAAAAGCAACGAAATACTCGATAGTGCAACAGATTTTCTTCGGTCAAAAAAATCAAATCAAAGAGATACACACGAGATCAGGGCCATTAAAGGATTAATACGCCGGTGCGAGGCAAGGGCGACATGCCGCTACGTGGGTTTAAGTGATGAGCAGATCCATTTTCAAAATCTTCCTTTTTATGAGACAGGCACCATAGATAAAAAGCCCATGTCGCAGGATGACGTTGATATCACGATCGAATTATTGAGAAAGGTGAAGCCACACCAGATCTATTGCGCCGGTGATTTTGCAGACCCGCATGGAACACATCTCATTTGCTTCAATATCGTGCTATCGGCTTTGCAACAGTGTAAGGCGGCTGGCGAAGACTGGGTGAACGCGTGCTGGCTATGGCTTTATAAAGGCGCATGGCAGGAGTGGAACATTGAAGACATTGAGATGGCAATTCCCATGAGTCCTGAACAGGTAATGAAAAAACGTTACGGCATATTTATTCATCAAAGCCAGAAGGATATGGTTCCGTTCCAGGGAAGTGATAACCGGGAATTTTGGCAACGTGCCGAAGAGCGTAACGCGAACACCGCTGATCTTTATGCAAAGCTCGGTCTGACGAAGTACGCCGCGATGGAGGCCTTCGTGAGATGGCACTATTGATCAAGCCAAATGGGTTACCAGTTAACCGTAAAATACCGACTGTGTGGAATGAATTTTGTCGCTCCTATCCAAATTATACAATATGAAAAAAACATTATTTATCCTGGCTGCTTTATGTGTCACCTTGAGCAGCGTACACGCCCAAACTACAGCGACCACTGGCGACAAATCGGGATGGAAGAAGATCGGCGAACTCCATGTCGATTTCAAGGCTGATAAAGACGTAATGAAGGTAGCAGGCGAGGAACATTACAAAGCTCTCAAGATAAAGGCGGTTGACGCCGGCGTACACATCGAAAGTATGCAGGTGGTGTACGCTAACGGCACACCAGATGACGTCCCTATCAGGTATGACTTCAAACGGGGTGAAGAAAGCAGGCAAATTGATCTGGCCGGAAAAGACCGTAATATAAAGGAAATCAGTTTCGTTTACCGCAGCCTGTCCAATTCGCGCGACGAAAAGGCTCACATACAAATTTTTGGTCTTCAATGACGAACAGCGATTTTTGAGAACAGGTAGGATTCTTCTTAAGTTTTCATTGCTGGGTCAATCGCATAGAACGCCCCGTACAAAAAGATCCGGATCGTTAGTTCGCCGCAACTAATTAACGATTGCTCCGCGATTGTGGAATGGAATTTGTTTTTTCATGGGAAAATTACAAACCATGAAACGAACACTATTTCTTCTGGCCGCCGTATTGATCTCGGTAACCGCCCTGCACGCGCAAAAAGTCGAAGTTGTCACCAATGACAAACCCGGGTGGCATAAGATAGGCGAAACTCACGTTGACTTTAAAACAGACAAAGATGTTGTTAAAGTATTAGGCGCCGATAAGTTTAAAGCGCTCCAAATAAAAGCCGTCGATGCACCGGTACATATTGAAGACATGCAAGTTGTTTACGAAAACGGGGAACCGGAAGATATACCGGTCCGTTACGATTTTAAGCAGGGAACTGAAAGCAAGCCTATTGACCTGAAAGGATATGAAAGGAAAATTAAGGAAATAAATTTTGTATATCGCACGGTACCAAACTGGAAGGGAGACAGAGCGCACATAGAAATATACGGTTTGAAATAAGCGGTAAGAACTAATTAATTTAACCTGTGGGGTCGGCGCGACCTCATAGGTTTTTTTATTTTTGGACAATGGAGCAGGAAAAGGTTCGCCTGGATAAATACCTGTGGTCTATCCGCATCTTTAAAACACGGGCGCAGGCTTCTGACGCTTGCGAGAAGGGCAGGGTACGATTGAATGGTTCTGCGGTTAAAGCTTCGAAGCAGGTACATATTGCTGACGAATATTCCGTAAAAACGGAATTTAAAAATTGGGTGATAAAAGTGACAGGAGTCATTTCCCATCGTGTGCAGTATTCAGAAGCAGTGAAATATTACATCGACCTTACACCGGCTGAGGAAAAAGAAAAATTGGAGTTCCAGGCCGCAAGTTTTCACACTGGCAAGCGATTAAGCAAAATCGGCCGTCCCACAAAAAAACAAAGACGCGATCTTGGCGATTTTATTGAATAGCCTGAATGATAAATCGCCTTTATTAATTTTTTGCCGCCTCTATCATTATCTGCTCCGCTGTGATGGGATATGCGCCTCCCGATCCATCGCCGCTGTAGAAGATCATATAACGCATACCTGCACCTTTGGCCAACCTCATCAGGTCGGCTATTAGATCGGGGTTATCTTGATAAATGCCCGCTTCGTTTGACAAGATGTCGTGGCCCGTAAACTGTTTGATATAGTTGCACATTCTTATTAGAGGCTCAACCTGGTAGCTATAACCGATATAGAGGTGGATGTTATTTACAAAATTTGCAGGCATACTTCGAACGATATTCATTTCATATTCGGCACTGTCGATCTCGTTCTGCACGCCCTGGATAATTACGTTGGGAATCACCTTGGCCTTAAAATCCTCGTCATGTGTTTTTGCATAATACCAATACTCCGCCGGTGACGTATAACCGCCGTTGGTGAATATTTTGTCACCGTTAAATACATGCGCGGTTGCCTTTAATTCGTTGCAGTATGCGGTGATCCCTTCGCTATGATAAATGTCCCCGGTAAAATGTTGCTCCTCATTTTCGATGGTGTAGAATGCGGCTGGTTGTATTGAAGAGACAATGTCGTTTAGTGTGTCTTTATATCTCAAAGTGTCGGGTGTATATGGAACGGCCTCCGTGCCTACGCCGCGATGATTGATGTTCAGTGAGAACAACGTATCGTAAACGATATTGGTTATGTATGCCGGCTTCCCCACGCCCCAGGCATTGATCACGACCGCATCCCTGGTAGGCAATGGACCATGGACGCTAACAGGTAATAAACCATAAATCGGTTTGGGCACAGAATCGACAGAGGATTTTGTGCAACAGGTCGTTGAAATCAAGCATAAGAAAATACATATTTCACTCAAGCCTTTTATCATTCGGGAAACCACCCTGAAAGACGAGGTTAAAACCTTATCACGAAACCGATACGCTGCTCTTGCCATGTTTTAATTTTTTTCTCAAAGAGCAGGCATTGGTAGTGATCTGCCGGCAAAAATAATGCCTTCGTATTTAGCATCGCCGGTTCAGGCTGGTGTCGGCGCAGCTCGTCAAATCTCTGCGTCGCTCCTTACCTTTGCGCCTTTAATGAAACACCTTTCGGCCTTACATAAATATTTTTGGAAATACCGGGTACGTTTTCTCGCAGGTATTTTGTTTGTCGTCATTTCCAACTATTTCGCCGTCCTCGCGCCTGAAGTGACCGGTTATGTGATCGGGAAAGTGCAGCAATACCTTTCGCAAAAACCCACGATAACAAAAGAAAACTACAGCGGTTCTGTGCAACTTTTCATAAACTGGCTGCAGCGCTTTGATTTTAACAGGATCGTGCTTATCTGCAGCATCGTCATTTTATTGTTGGCGCTCATGCGCGGTTTACTCATGTTCTTCATGCGTCAAACACTCATCGTAATGAGCAGGCACATTGAATACGATCTTAAGAATTCAATCTATAATCATTACCAGGAGCTCGACGCGGGTTTCTTTAAAACGCACAGTACAGGCGATATGATGAACCGCATCGCTGAAGATGTGAGCCGGGTGAGAATGTACACCGGCCCCGCTATCATGTATGCTGCAAATCTCGTCGCACTGATAACGCTCTGTCTTGTGAATATGCTCCGTAAGGACATGTCACTAACGCTCACTGTTATTGCGCCGTTACCCATTCTTGCCATAACCATCTACATCGTCAATAATGTTATTCATAAAAAAAGTGAACGGGTGCAGGCATTGCTTTCGGACCTCACCACAAACGCTCAGGAATCATATTCCGGAATAAGGGTGATAAAATCCTTTGTGCAGGAAAAAGCAATGCTCGGTTTTTTCAGCAAGAACAGCGAAGAATACCGGAAGAACGCCGTTGGCCTTGCCAAAGTGGAAGCGATCTATTTTCCAAGTATGACGCTACTCGTGGGACTTAGCACGCTGCTCACGATCGTGATCGGCAGCGGAATGGCCTTGCAAAATCCGGACAAGGTGGGCATCATCGTCGAATTTGTGTTATACATAAACATGCTGATGTTCCCGGTAAGTGCGATAGGCAGTGTGGCAAGTATGGTGCAGAGAGCAGCCGCGTCACAGAAACGGATCAACGAGTTTCTTCACACGAAGCCTGTAATAATTGACCCGGTGAAGGCCGGACAAAAACACGCGCCGCTGCAGGGTGATATCATTTTT
>DASQJI010000636.1:0-10540 GCA_035631175.1 Parafilimonas sp. | reverse complement strand
GTCGCTCACTTTTACGAAAAAAGTTCCGATGATCGAGAAAATAATACCAGTTCCCGCAATAAGCATCGGTAATAAAATGGTGGAGAAGCCTCCGAATTTGTCGGCAAGCACCGTTCCATTAGGTCCGGTAACTTCCTGGCCTAGCACGATTGTGGCAAGAACGGTCGCGACATAAGAACCAAAGAGATCGGCGCCCATGCCTGCAACATCTCCTACGTTGTCACCAACATTGTCCGCAATAGTCGCCGGGTTGCGTGGGTCATCTTCAGGAATACCGGCCTCTACTTTGCCTACGAGGTCAGCGCCCACATCTGCAGCCTTTGTGTAGATACCACCACCTACACGCGCAAACAATGCGATTGATTCTGCGCCCAAAGAAAAGCCCGTGAGAACTTCTACTGTGCGCAACATTTCTTCTGAATTAACCGGCGCTTCCGGAGCAAAAATTGCTCTCAGTATGAGGAACAAACCACTTAAGCCTAACACTGCCAGTCCTGCTACACCAAGCCCCATTACAGAACCACCCGTAAAAGAAACGTTCAACGCCTTTGACAAACTGGTCCTTGCAGCGTGCGCAGTACGAACATTCGCTTTGGTAGCGACTCTCATTCCAATATAGCCGGCAGTAGCACTGCATACTGCACCGATAATAAATGCAACAGCGATCATCCAGTGAGAATTGGGATTACTGCTTGCCATTACACCAAGCAATAAGGCAACAATCACCACGAAATACCCGAGGATTTTCCATTCTGCCCGTAAGAATGCCATGGCACCTTCAGCAATGTACTTGCTGATGGTTTTCATGTGATCGGTTCCGGCATCCTGCTTTGCAACCCAATTGAATTTTACAAATGTGTACAATAGTCCAATCACGCCCATAAGCGGTACCAGTAAGAATAAGGTTTGATTCATAACTGCTGATGTGATTTTTGATGGAGCGCAAAAATAGGGGAAATGGGCTAATGTAAGCATATGCCCACCCCGCGTGTGTACAAAGTGATTTTTCTAAAATAAGGCGATGCCTGCTACGCGTTTTTGTTATTGTCACCTGTGAGCAGTTTTTTGCCCCAAACTCGTAAAACCGGAGCCGCAGAGTGCATTTACCTTTGCAGCAGGATCGGTTTTATAGAAAGCTGGAGAAAACATTTTCTGCGATGCGGAAACATTTTGCGGCCGAATCTGAAAAGGCACGTTTCGAGACATTTATCGATGCCATACTGGCTATCATCGTAACTATCCTCGTACTTGATTTCAAAGTGCCTGAGCAAACTTTTGCTTCCGACGATGAAATAAGATCGTTTCTACATCGACTCTTGCCCGCTTTGTTCAGCTATACGATCTCCTTTGCAACCATCGTAAGCCTTTGGATCAATCATCACGACCTGTGTCGTAAGATCGCATACGCCGATATCCGGTTTGTATTGCTCAATTTTCTTTTCATTCTTACCTTATCGCCGATCCCGTTTACGACCGCCCTGGCGGGACGGAATCATCACAGTTCTTTCGCTGTCATGCTTGTGGCAAGTAATTACTTTTTTATGAACCTGGCGTTTTCATTTATATGGACATATGTGACTGCGAAAAAGATCATTCCCGAATCCGTATCGAATAGTAAACCTGCGAAGAGAAATGCCATCATTTCGATAATCGGAGGAATACTGTTGCTCATAAGCATTCCGCTTGCCTATGTGAATACCTACATCACGTTTTCAATTTTTTGTATAGTGCTGACACTGCATTTTGCGAAGGAATTTTTTTATTGAAATTAGTAGAGAGTGCGTTTGGCCAAAGCATGTTGAATGATGTGACGCCGCTAAATATGACGGCAGTGTTGACATTCTGAAGGGCCGATGTTCATCTTCCCCAATAATGCTTATTTTGCGTACAACGTACTTAGATGGCGGAAGACGAAATAGCTAAACATACTAAAAAAATTTACAAGATCGCTTCGGAAAAAGACGATACTTTCTGGCATAAAGTAAAAGATATTGTCATGGAGATCGCGATTATTGTCTTTGCAGTGACCATCTCTATCTGGCTCCATAACAATAGTGAGCACCACCACCAGCAAGACGATGTAAAGACATTCTTGCTTGGCCTGGAGAAAGACCTTACGGCGGATATCTCCGAAATGCAGAACGACAAACAATCGTATGAAATGCAAAGGGCTGCCTTTAATTATATTAGTCGCACGCGGCTTGGCGAGACACTAAGCCCGGATAGCCTGCGCTTTTACTCCACCTGGATATACAATTCAACGGCACTCACGCCCAACAGTGGCAGGTTTGAAGGGTTTAAATCTTCCGGAAAAATCGGATTTATCGAAAACGACAGCCTGCAAAACGACATCATGGATCTTTACCAGGAAAACATACCGTCGTTGTTAGCGTCAACGAGCAACTACATCAGCCATAAAAATGTGCTATTTGAATACCTGCAAAAAAACCTTCGCCGCGAGACAGACTCCACTACAAATCTTGCCGACGTGATGAATACAGAGGAAGGGCATAACATTAGCAGGGTACTCAGTTATACTACTGAAATTACCGGCAGGTATGACGCCGCCATAAATAAGATGAAAAAGATCACGGCTGAGATCAACCGCGAATACAAATAGGATCCATATTTGCGCTGGCAAATTTTTCAACAAGCGAACAACAAAGCTGGCTCCGATTGCGTCAATTCAAATTTGCTACAGCGCTGGTCACTAATCACAATTACACCGAATCAAAATTGAAGGTCACGCACATCGAACAATCTGTTCTTAGGTTTTCGACCGAGAATCCTATACAGAATGGAGTTCATGGTGAACGGATCGTTGTCAAAACCACCATGCGAGTCACTTCTGCTTATTGAGGCGCCGAAATTCTTTTCAGCCGCCGCAGCACCGGCAATTACAAGGTTCGGTAATTCATTCGTTGACGTGTTAAACAACTTCGATATCGTGGCATCGATAAAGTTTTTATCCAGCTCTCTGTTACGTCCATTTATAAATCGTTCCATACCGAGGATGGGCGTATCTCTTTTTTCTTCAAATGCATTGCTCACTAAATACAAAAGCGATTTACCATATGGGCCTACATCATCATCTCTTTCCCCTACATCGCTCAAAATGTACATGACGGGCAATGGACAGTCATTTTTTTGAATGTGCGGAAGAAGTTTTTTATTGAACAATTCGATTGTTATCGCTGGCGCCATAAACTGAACCGATTTTATCGGCACCCCAATTTTTATGAGAGCGTCGATCGCGTATGCTGTGAAAATCGAACCGGCACTATGACCGACTATATGCAGCTCCCAGTTGTTGCGCTCGGTGCTATCAGCATTGGCGAATGCACTTAGCGCTTCATTTGCCACTATATCCATTGCGCGGCCCGGCTCAGCGGACAGGCGTGCATTTTCTTTCATTTCGCCCCACAGGGCTCTTCCTGGTTTTGATGCGGTTATTTCAAACGTGCGGTCAAGAATTTCGAGCGTGCCTTCCCTCAGTTTATTGAGCCAGCTTGTGCCGGCCCGGTCTGTGTTTGTAAA
This sequence comes from Parafilimonas sp., assembly GCA_035631175.1. Classification (GTDB taxonomy): domain Bacteria; phylum Bacteroidota; class Bacteroidia; order Chitinophagales; family Chitinophagaceae; genus Parafilimonas. The sequence goes on along the minus strand of DASQJI010000636.1, from coordinate 7,003 downwards.
TAAGTCGAAAACCTCATCTTTTAGAGACGTCCAGAAATCTGTTTCCCACATAATATGCACGGGATATATTTCATTTTCGAGGAACACCTGTTTGAAAGCAATGATCCGGCGGGCAACATCTTTTTCGGAATTTAATCCCCCATGCAAGTAGAGCAACACACGCTTTTTTTTCCATGCTGCTGAGACTGTTTCGATATTTTGGAACATCCTTGTTATGTCTTGCTGTGTCGTCCAATACATACCGGAATCCGAAAGCAAACCGTTGTTTCCGATGTTTATCACATACGGCCTGATTTGTTGAAGAGGTATTATTTGCGAAGCCCTTTGTTTCCCCGCATCCGTATCGGCGTATCCTTTGCTCCATAAATCAACGTCAATCGGAACGCCTAACTGGGTTACCCAGCAATCTGAAGCATGGAGCATCCAATCTTCGTATGGCAAAACGGCGAAGCCTTTATTTCCCCATCCGCGACCCCATGAGTTTTGAATGATGAATCCTTCCCTGGTGTATCCAACGATCGCAACCGCATGTCCATCATTTGCGCGGCCGCTTCTTTCGATTATCGGCAGCTTTATCGTCTTCGTCTCATCAGCGGAATTATAATGGTAAGTTTTTGAAGAATTTTTTGGATCGTCCCAGCCATCATGCACCATTAATGTACAAAATAAAATTCCGGCCTCAAACAACGCCGCCTGCATGTCGCGTATATTACGGTGCATCACGCGATAATATGCGCCTGCTGGAATATCCAGCGCTTGCTTCGCCATTGTTTCATCAAAATGGTTAAGTCCCGTAACGTTATCTTTCCATTTCTCTCGTTGCACTACGCCGTGCGCAACCCAACCTTTTATGGTACCGCGCGCTGACGAACCTTCATAATGTTCACCCGGCCATTCGTCGTACTTTCTTGCGAGCTCGTAGAGCATTCTTGGACTCGCGCCTAACTTGAGCACATCCTCAGCTTTGCAACGGCCGTTAACCGCTAAATGAAAATTTATATTGGCTGCCATTGCGAACCCGGTACAGGCCCCTTCCTGGCCCTGGTTTAAGATTGCCGGCACTTTATCACAGTTAATTATTTGATCAGGCAATGGTGCCAGGAGAGGTTGATATATCCAATCTCTCACATCCACTTTATCGGGAAACGAATCAAGTTTGCGATGGAGTTTTGCTGCGGCAGTTTTCTTAACAGGCTTTTCTCTCTGTTGTTTTGCAAGCGGCCTTGTAGTCTTTGGCGCTGATGTCTCGGTTTGCATGATTTGCGATTTATAAAAATTAAAAATGCTTTTTACTGCAGGATTAAATACGTCTGCAACTTCTTTATTTGCGAATGCTTACTGAATAGTCATAATTTTTTCTGATTTCTACGCCGCTTTTAATTTGGAAAAGAGTGAGTTGAATGCAAGCCTGCTTTTGCCTGCGACATCGGTGTTTTTCGTTTGGCCCGCCAATAAACAGCTTTCCGTATCCTTTGGTGCATTGCGGGGCGGATCCGTATGCCCGCGTAACATGATACATCCAACGGCAGCGGCAATGATTTGCCAAATTTTTCCGTGAACGTGATTGCGATTTCGTAGCGGCCTTCAGGAATGCATGTTTGAGCGTGCACCTTTAAATTATTTAGCTCCGACAAGGACATGCTCTGCTTTAGAATGCAATCGTGGTCTTCTAGTACAAAACACTCGAAATTGCCGTCAATCCTCAGTTCTCGAATGGTTGAAATGTTGCTTCTTGTTTTCCTGTTTAATGTAAGTTCCATAATCGTTAAGCTTTGTTTTGAAGTTTAAAAGATGTTTACTTCGTTTTTGTAGCGCACGGATATGGCTCATTCAGGATTAGCAGTGTTCTTCGGTTTTCTAAATTAAATGCTGATGCAGATCTATTGGAGAGGTGATGACCATACCAAGATAATATGTTTTTCTGATAAACCAAAGTGTTTATTACAACCACGATCGCGCAACCCGGCGAAAGGATGTCTGAAGAGTTTACCAATCCGTTTCCCAAAACCTGAAGATCTGAATTTGAGATTCCGATTTTTCGGAATGGCGCTTTCACTAACAAAAGTTTGTTTTTTTAATAATTCTGCTACATTTACAAATCCAAAACTTCTCCTGTCAAAAGAGAATATCACTTAAATCAAAATGAGAATGAAAAAAATTTTACTGCTAACATCCATGTTGGCGCTAATTAATGTATTGGGTTTTTCGCAGACAGACAGGTTCTGGTCTGCCAACAATGAAAACCCCGCTAACATTACAAAAGCGAAAGCTGTATCAAGACTTAGCTACCCGAAGGAATTCAAATTGTTTGATCTGAATGCGACCACCATCAGGCAGGAATTGTTTGCCATTGTAGACCACAGCACCAAACATTCTGCAATCATTACTTTGCCGAATGCTGACGGAAAACTGGAACAGTTCGAAGTTGTTGAATCTTCGAATTTTGAACCGGCCCTCCAAAAGCAATTTCCACTGATCAGGGCTTTTTCAGGGAGAGGCATTACGGATAAGTATGCTACGGTGAAGCTCAGCATTTCTCCTCAGGGGATTCAAACGATGGTTTTCAGAACCGATAAAGACGATGAATTCATTGAACCATATTCGAGCGATCACAGGGTTTATTCTGTGTTTAGCTCGCACCGCGAAAAAGGAAAATTGCCATGGGTATGCAGTACACCCGATCAACAACTAGTAGAAAGCCTGACGTCGAAAATGATGACGATCGATGCAGCCGGTGCGTCAACGGGAACTTTAAAGACGCTGCGTCTCGCGCAATCATGCAACGCAGAATATTCAAACTATTTTGGTGCATTCAGCTCCGCTGATGTTGCCAAAGTTCTTGCCGCTTTCAATGCAACGATCACCCGTTGTAACGGATGCTATGAAAAAGATCTCGCAACGCATTTGAATCTTATCGCCAATACGACTGCCGTAATTTATTACAATCCTTCAACGGATCCTTACAGCACTAACATATCAAGCTGGAATAACCAATTACAAAGTACATTAACGTCGGTTATCGGTGAGAGTAATTATGATATCGGCCACATGTTCGGCGCATCCGGCGGCGGTGGCAACGCAGGCTGTATCGGTTGTGTTTGTGTAAATGGATCCAAAGGCAGTGGTATTACTTCCCCCGCTGACGGTATTCCGGAGGGCGACAATTTTGACATTGATTATGTTGTGCATGAAGTAGGACATCAATTAGGTGCAAATCATACTTTCTCGTTTTCAAATGAAGGCACCGGCCAACAAAAAGAAATAGGTTCCGGCATCACCATCATGGGTTATGCAGGGATCACCAGCTATGATGTTGCTCCGCATTCCATCGATATATTTCATGAAACTTCGATCGCACAGATCCAGTCCAATTTAGGAGGGAAGACTTGTCCTGTTACGACAAACATCACGGCAAATAATGTGGCGCCTGTTATTGGTGCTGTAAATAATTATACGATCCCCATCAGCACGCCCTTCGCGCTTACAGGTTCAGCGACGGATGCAAATGGCGACGCCGTAACTTATTGCTGGGAACAAAATGATAATTCATCAACAACCGGCTCAGGCAGTGTAGCATCTGTTACCAAAACGTCAGGACCGAACTGGCTATCTTTCAGCCCGACGGCATCCGGAACACGGCTGTTTCCAAAATTATCAACGATACTTGCTGGTTTAAATGTGACTCCTCCACTGGCTGGTGGGGACGCGGGCGCAAACATTGAAGCGTTAAGTTCAGTTTCGCGCACGCTGAATTTCAGGTTAACAGTGAGAGATAATCATGTGTTCAGTCAAACCAGTCCTGTATCTGTTGGCCAGACCGCATTCACCGATGTGGTAGTTACAGTAACCAACACAGCCGGACCCTTCGCGGTTACAGCCCCTAACACGAATGTCACCTGGAATGGGGGCAGCACAGCGACCGTTACATGGTCTGTCAATAATACTAATACGGGGTCAGTGAATTGCAGCGCGGTAAACATCTTGTTATCGACAGACGGTGGAAATACTTTCCCTACAGTCTTAGCTTCTTCGACCGCTAACGATGGATCCGAAGTGGTGAATGTTCCATCAACGTCCGGCACGACTAATCGCATAAAAGTTGAATCAGTAGGAAACATTTTCTTTGATATTTCCAACACCAATTTCACGATATCCGCTCCTCCGGTGTGTGCTAACCCTGCGGGCTTAGCAGCTTCGGCAGTTACGCAAACGTCCGCAACACTCGGCTGGAATTCGGATGCAAGCGCGCTCAGTTATGATGTAGATTATAAAGCCACATCGTCATCTAACTGGATCAATGTAGCTACTCACACAACATCTACTTCGGTTGGGCTTTCAGGGTTAACTGCAGGAACAACGTATGACTACAGGGTTCGTATCAATTGCAGTGCAGGCACAGGTAATTATGTACAGGCACAATTCACGACTACCGCCGCTACAGGTGCTTGTCCGGGTACGTCTGACGTAAGCACGAACGGAACCACGTCCGGCGCAGCGACAATAGCATTGAACACCGATGTAAAAGGTCTTATCAATCCAAAGAACGATAATGATTACTACAAGTTTGTTATTTCATCAGGTGGCACGATCACGATGACGTTAACAACATTGGCTGCAGATTATCAACTTGCGTTAATCAGTAGTGGCGGTGCTACATTGGCCACATCTACCAACAGCGGGACTGCTAATGAGACGATCAATGCAACCGTATCAGCCGATACATACTATGCAAGGGTTTATCCAAGAAACAACGGGCAGTTCAGCGCAAGCAATTGTTATACACTGAGAGTGCAAACTGGTACTGCTTCAAAGATGGTCGCGGATGCAATGGGACAATCTCTCAATAACAGGCTTGCTGTATCGCCGAATCCTGCGCGCACAATGGCGAATCTCATATTTAATGCAGATGCGGTTGGTTATGCTACACTTTCCCTGATGGATCAAACGGGAGCAGTAGTGTCAAGGAAAACGTTTGCAGTAATTAAAGGAGATAACTCGAGGACCATAGACATTAGTAAACTGGTGAGTGGTACGTACTTTGTGAAGTTGCAAACAGGTTCTGTTGTGCAGACGGCTAAACTTGTAGTGGCAAAATAAAGTTGGCGAGAACGCCGAATATTATGATACATTTTTAAAGAGGTTGCATTTTTGCAGCCTCTTTTTTTATGCGGCTACTTTTCTGCCAATACTGCTCCGAGAATTTTAGTCAAATGTTGCATAGGATTGTAAGACGGAATCAAAGGCCGGGCCGGACAACTTACTAACACAGCTCACTGCCGCACGCACGTCTCTTTTTTATGCTCCTATTCTAACTAAATTTGCCGTAAAGAGAACGTATGGGTTACTTCACAGACAAGGTAGTGGTTGTCACCGGAGGGACTGATGGTATTGGAAAAGCGCTGGTGAATACTTTGATGACGCAGGGCGCAAAAGTGGTGACCTGTGGCCGCAGCCATGATAAGCTCTACCGGTTGCAAACCATATACGCCGGGAAAACATTGTTGGCACTGCCGGCCGATGTGAGCAACGAAGCCGATTGCAAAAACATTATCGAACAGGCGGTAAGTGTATTCGGGACTGTTGATATCCTGATCAATAACGCAGGCATTTCGATGCGTGCACTGTTCAGCGAAACCGATCTCGAAACCATTCGACGGGTGATGGACATCAATTTCTGGGGACCTGTCTATTGCACAAAATATGCGTTGCCTTATTTGCTCAAACAAAAAGGGACCATGGTTGGTATTTCTTCCATCGCAGGTTATCGCGGGTTACCCGGCCGCACGGGATATTCTGCTTCAAAATTTGCGTTGCAGGGATGGATGGAGGCGTTACGAACAGAGATGCTCGAAACTGACGTAAATATTATGTGGGTATGTCCCGGATTTACAAAATCGAATATTCGGAATGCAGCATTAGATAAAAATTCAGAACCGCAGGGCGAAACGACGCTCGACGAAGACAGCCTTATGAGCGCTGAAGAATGTGCTGAACATATTTTGCACGCTGTGGAAAAACGAAAACGCACGCTAATATTAACACGGCAGGGCAGGGAAACAATCTTGCTCAATCATTTAATGCCTTCGCTCGCTGATAAAAAAGTGCATAAATTCTTTTTTAAGGACGGAGTTTTGGTGAAATAAAACTAATTGCATATTCTTTGCACTCGATGCCCGTCGTTACGTTATCCACTGATATTGGCCAGAGCGATTATGTTATCGGTGCGATTAAAGGCCAGCTGCTGCAGGCTGCGCCGTATGTATCGCTAGTTGATATTACACACCAGCTTATATCAAACAACTACCTGCATGCTGCGTATGTGTGTACCAACGCGTTCTCTTTTTACCCGGCCGGCACTTTTCATTTTGTCATCATTAACCTGTTCGAAAAAAGGCCGGAGCATTTGTTGCTTGCAAAGTATAAAGATCAAATTATAGTTTGCCCCGATAATGGCATACTCACTATGATAGCGGGCGAGAAGCCGCCTTGTGTGAGCGCCATCTCAATAAAAAAACAGGCCGCCCTCGGTGTATTGAATTGCACGGCCGCTTTTGCTGACATGTTGAGGGCAATCGATGGAGGCGCCAGTGTGGATGAGATTGGCAAACCGATTTCCAATATCGAAGAGAAATATCCGTTCCGCTCAACAACAGGGCCGGATTGGATCGACAGCCAGATCATTTTCATCGACCAGTTTGAAAATGTGGTCATCAATCTTACCAAAGATGAATTTGAAGAACACCGGAAGGGAAGAAAATTCAAGATCGTTTTGCCAACGAGAAATGACGGAGGCATTGAGGAGATCAGTGAAAACTATGCATCTGTTGAGCAGGGTGAGCGACTGGCATGGTTCAATTCTGCCGGGTACCTTGAGCTTGCAATAAATAAAGGCAATCTCGCGGGTTTGTTTGGCCTGCGACGTTTTTCGGGTGGAACCACATTGAACACGCTACCACAAAATAAATTGATGTATGAGCGTGTGAAGATTTTCTTTGAATAGGAT
>DASQJI010000635.1:0-4148 GCA_035631175.1 Parafilimonas sp. | reverse complement strand
ATCAGCCAAAACATTTAAAAGATCGCTTTTGTCCATCCGCCATCTATCGCCAGCGAAACGCCTGTTATGTAACTCGCGCGTTCACTGGCCAAAAATGCAACGGCGGCTGCAAATTCTTCCGGCTTACCAAAACGGCCTAGCGGTATTTCAGTTGTTGCGGATGCAAACGAGGGATTTTTTTCGATCAATTGTTTCAACCGTTCAGTTTCTGTATAACCTGGCATCACATTATTAACTGTGATATTATACATGGCTAATTCATTCGAAAGACTTTTTGTTAACCCGGCAACCGAGGCCCTGACTGAGTTCGAAAGAATAAGATTGTCAACTGGTTGCTTTATCACCATTGATGTGATGGAAATGATCCGTCCCCATCGTTGTTTTTTCATGCCCGGTAGGAAACCATTGATCAGCCCCACAACACTTGACAGGAGCTGGTTGTAAGCTTTGTCCCAATCACCCTGGCCAAAGTCTTCGATTTTTCCCGGCGGAGGGCCACCGGAATTTGTGACGAGAACGTCGATACAGTTGTAGCGCTGCAATGCTGTCTTGATCACCTGCTCCCGTTCATCAGCAACTGACAAGTCGCCGGCAATAGCAAGCACTTCCTTATCGGCCTGCTTTTCAATTTCCTCTTTCGTTTTTTGCAGTGTGTCTTTATTTCGCCCGCAGATAATTACGCGCGCGCCCTCTTGTGCAAGTTCAAGCGCAACGCTTCTGCCGAGGCCCTGGCTCGAGGCGGCCACAAAGGCCACTTTATTATTTAATCCAAGTTCCATAATTATCTCCTTAAGTAATCATCTGTTTTATCCAACCAGTCCTGCCGCGGCGGCGACCATGTGTCGACTTCCTCAACGTCGCCGATCATGAGCGCTTCGTGGGGCAAGTTTGATGGAATTACTACAACATCGCCCGAATACAAGTCCATTACCTGTTCCTTATTTTCGCCAAACCAAAAACGTATCTGCCCTGATAACACCTGCGTTACCTGTTCATGCACATGATGATGCAACGGTACTAAAAAACCGTCTTTGAACTTCATTTTTGCGACCATCAGTTTTTCACCCGTAACAATTTTACGATGCATTGAAGGAGTTACTTCTTCCGTTGGAACTGATTCCCAATTTACCTTTTCTAACATGATTAACGTATTTGTTTCAAAACTTCAAACTAAGTTATCGCTTTGATGTGACATCGCCCACATATGCTTTCGTGCACAACCTGCGTGGTCCGCAGCCATCGGCCTGACATATTTCAATGGAATGATATAGCGTCTTAAACAGGTTTTTTCAGCTCTCGTCCGTTTCTATAGATCGCCAACCGAAAAGATCAGTTATAGCACAATCCTGAACATTTCAACTTCTCTTTAAAACAAGACGCAGGGAAATACGGAGCATCGTTCATAATTTTATAGTCGTGAGGAAACGCCATAAAACTATTTTTAGCGAGCGGTGCCCCGTGCACCGGTACTTAATGAATGAGTAAAATTCCATGAAAAAGAAATTAAAAAGAATTCTCAAAATTGCATTCCTCGCAGTATCAGCAGCGATCCTTATGATAGCAAGTATTCTCTTATTTCCGCAAGAACTGTTTGCAAAAAAGATCTCCTATAAAAAATTCACGGTTTATTCAAACGAAAATGTAGACAACCATATAAAGATTGTGCTGGATGACGCGTTGGCTCTCATTCAAAGATCTGAACTATATGACTCAAATTATACCTACAACATTATACTTTGCAATGGCTCAGTTTATGACAAGATCGACGACAAACTTTTAGGAGTCGGAAGGACCGCGAGAGCAACACTGGAAAATGTGATTATCAAGGTAAGAATCGATCCAAACCAAAACCTGGCTTTCCCCACGTTTCATAAATCTTGCGAAGAAAATTTGACAAAACTGATAGCGCACGAGATGATCCATTGCCTGCAGGCTAACAAATACGGACTACTTAAATTCAACCCTTTCAGGCATCCGGAATTTTGGAAGTTAGAAGGCTATCCGGAATATGTTTCAAAGTGCAATGGGCTTTCAAACGAGGAGCATGATTTGAGAAGCGACATCGACAGGTACCTAAAACTGGAAAGTGAAGCAAAAGATATTTGGATCTTGTCAGAAGACGGCGGATGTGAAATCCCGGATTATTATTACAGAGGCAGGCTGATGATCGAATATCTGATCGACATCAAACACTTGTCGTACGACCAGGTGCTTAACGACACAACTTCAGAAAGCACGATTTACCGCGAAATGATAAGCTGGAATGAGAGCATTAAACCCTGGAAGGTCAATAAAGCTGGATATTGATTTGATAGATCGCCCGGTATTCATGACGAAGGATAATTTGTCGGACGCTGACTCTGTAAAAATGTGTACGGAGAACTTTTAGTAGCAAAACAGCTATTCCATTTGAAATTGAGTACTTGTTGCCGAAGTTGAAGAAGCTAGACTTTCGATAAGAAAATCTGAATGCAAAAAAATTCAGTCCAGGCATCTGCCAGCTATTGTGCTCTATGCCCTATTGTGCTTCAAACTTTGCGTCGATATTTTATGATCGAAAGTTCTTAAGATAATCAGCGCATCCCTGCATAATGGTGGGATCAGATTCCATCTCGACAAACACATATTTTAGTCCACCCACTTTTGCGGCGGCGAAAAAATCTTTCCAGTCAACGATACCGGTACCCATAACCACTTGCTTCTTATTATCTGTCGGACTAAAGTCCTGGAGATGTGCAGAAATAAAACGGCCGGGGAATTTGCGAAAATAATCCTGCGCTTTATAACCCGATGTGATCGCAGCTACCTGGAACTGCATTTTCACAACTGATGGATCCAGGTGTTCGAGCATAATATCATATTGCGGGCGCCCGTCGAATTTCTGATCAAATTCGCCGTTGTGATTATGGTACCCCGCCACCAGGCCACCTTTAGTCACCATCTCTGCCGCGTGATTCAACTGTTCGCAATGCTGCTTTACTTCGTCTTCAGTCTTGCCCATAAGTCCGCTTGAACAGATCATGCATTTCAAGCCCAACTGGTGCGCGAATTCGATCCGCTCGGCGAGGCTGGCATCATCCGTCATTTCCTTCCATTGGAAGTGACAACTGGTAGTCTCCAGGCCCGCATCGTTGGTGATCTTTTTAAGTTCTTTGCCGGAATACTTAGCAAGAGGAGCGAATTCCTCGTAACTTTTGGGACTGCACCATTCCATGTTTTTGTAGCCATAACCTGCGAGCCGGCTCATCGTTTCATGCGGTTGCTGTGAAATTTCATTCCGGAAAACATACGACTGAAAGCCGATCGGCATGTCAATGCCGTTGTTCTCCCCGATGGCAAACACGGCGCCAGGAATTGATGAGGCTAATCCTGATGCAGCAAGGCCGGCAGCCGCCGTACCTAAGAAAGATCTTCTGTTCATGACACTGGTTTTGTGGTGAATTTATAAAGTTAAATCACTGTTGACAATTAATGCTTGACGGTCGTCAGTTTACGGGTCAAAACTGTAAATATTTTTTTTCGTGTTTAACATGTTCTCTTTAAGGAACGTTTCCGCTGCAGATGTTGTCATCTGAAACAGTATGATTCCGGGGCAACGACACGAACGAATCCGACGAGATCGCGAAGGAAGGGAATCAGGAGCGTTTATTGTACATTTATCATCGGCTGCACTTTGATTTAAATTAAAATTATAACGTATGAAAAGAACGTTTTTGCTTTTGCTGGTGATCCAATGCTGTCTGAGTCTGTCTGTATTTTCGCAGGGAGGTGGAGGCGTTAAGAACGGTGATCTGGCTCCGAATTTTACCGCAAAAGACCAAAATGGAAACACCGTTTCCCTCAGCCAGTTTAAAGGAAAGAAAGTGGTGCTTTATTTTTATCCAAAAGATTTTACGTCCGGATGTACGGCAGAAGCCTGCAACCTGCGGGATAATTACGATTCATTAACCAAAGCCGGGTACACCATTCTTGGCGTGAGCACCGATGACCAGGTTTCGCATAAGAACTTCGAGACGACGTATAAGCTGCCTTTTACCCTTATTGCGGACGTTGATACGTCGATCAACAAACAATATGGCGTTTGGGTGGAAAAGGATAGAGACGGACAGAAGTTTTGGGGAACGGCCCGAACAACGTTTATCATCGAC
>DASQJI010000634.1:0-9056 GCA_035631175.1 Parafilimonas sp. | reverse complement strand
CGTGATCACTTATCTCAATCCACTTGATGCAGAAACACTGCGTTCTATATTGACCGAACCGAAGAACAGTCTCATCAAACAATATACGCGCCTCTTCGAAATGGAAAACATTCAACTCACGGTGGATGAAGAAGCACTCGGGTTTATGGTTCAAAAGGCTATGGAGTTTAAACTCGGTGCAAGAGGTTTAAGAAGCATCTGCGAACATATTCTCACCGACGCGATGTTCGAAATGCCGGGTACCGGAAAAAAAGAACTGCACGTTACACTCGATTACGCAACGAAGAAGTTTGATAAGAGCAAACTCAGCAAGTTGAAGGTGGCATAGGCGGGTTGCAAGTTTCAGGTTTTAGGTTGCTGGTTTTGTAAACTCATTTCCCAGATGTTCCCACATCACAAGTAAAGTTTCCCTCGTCATCACGTAATATTTCTGTGATCATCTGCATCTGTGAGAAAACAATTCTTCTAGCCAGTTTCTGGTTGCAAGTTTCTGCACGTTGCAGCAGTTGCGGACACGCATCTGTGAGAAAACAATTGTTCTTATTTTCTTTTAACATGCTGTTTTTTCAAGAATCCTTCAAACTCCTTAAGCGAAAAACTGCTTAAATTATTCGCCTTTGTTACACCCGCTTTCTGCGCCGCAAGCACTCCGTATCTGGTATGATCAAACGCGCCGGTTGAATGTGCATCCGGATCAATAGAGATCAGTACTTTTTTTTCAAGGCAATAATTTATATGACGCCAGTCTATTTCGAGACGGCGCGGATTCGCATTCAGTTCGATAGCCACGTTGTGTTTTGCACAGGCATCTATCAATTCATTATATCTAACAGGATAACCATTTCGGCTCAGCAACAGCCTTCCAGTGCAGTGACCGAGAATGGAGGTGAAAGGATTTTTTACTGCGTTTAGTAAACGTGCCATCGCTTTGTCTTCGCTCATCTTCACATTGGAATGAATAGATGCGATGACCAGGTCAAAGCGCGCGAGTACATCCGGCGGATAATCTAAGCTGCCGTCATTCAAAATATCACTTTCGATACTTTTAAAGATCCGGAACGGCTTTAATTTTTTATTCAGTTCATCGATCTGCTCATGCTGGGCTTGTATTCTTTCTTCTGAAAGTCCGTTTGCGTAGATCGCTGTTTTAGAGTGGTCACTAATCACCAGGTATTGCAGTCCTTTTTCGATAGCAACCTCTGCCATTTCTTCGATTGTGTTGAGCCCGTCGCTCCATTTTGAATGACAGTGTATAATGCCGGTAATGTCTTCTGGTTGAATAACGACGGGTAGATCATTTTTCCGCGCGCGCTCAATTATCTCAGCAGTTTCTCTCAGGTAGGCCGGAATGAATTTCACTTTCGCGGAAGAAAATATTTCTTCTTCGGAAGCATATGACTCAGACTTTTTGAACCGGGATTTCTTGTTCCATGCCTGCAAAAATTCCTCGCTGCCTGACGTTAAAAATAATTTTTGATATAATTGCCCGGACGAAGCGTGATAAAAGATCAATTGTGTGTTATCGCTTTTGCCCCTGAAGATCGATTGCTCTGCATCGAGCTTTTCGGCAGCAAAGTTGTTTTTTTCCAGAAAAGATTGCAAGCTTGCAGCGGGCGCATCGGTAACCCATTCAAGTTTGTCGATCACTTCCAGATGGCGGCGAATATCGCCCGTCTGAAAAAACTGATACTTCTTGAATTGCTTTTTTAAGATTTGGTCCAGGGCTGCTGCCAGATCCTCCACACGCGCGTACAAATAGCTGCCGATGTTGTTAAGATAATATTCAATCGATTCCTGTATCGCCTCTTGTGTTTTTTCGCCAAAGCCACTATAGCGCGTTAAACGATTTTCATTGCATGCATACAGCAATTCACCGACGTTTTCAATGCCCATTTTTTTCCAGATGACGGCGATTTTTTTTGCACCAATGCCCTTCACCTTCAACATTTCGAGCACTCCCGGCGGCGTTTTATGGACGAGTTCAGTGAGCGCTTTGATCTCGCCGTAGTCAAATATTTCTTTTATTTTTTTTGCAACGGAATCGCCGATGCCTTTGATCGAAGCAAGCTTACCCGGCGGAAGCTTTGAAATTTCCTGCGGCAGTTTATCTATCAAACGTGCGGCCGAAGAGTATGCTCTTACTTTGAAAGGATTGTCCCCATGCAGTTCCAGCAATTTGGAAAGAAGCGAAAACTGGTTTGCGATGAAGGAATTGTTCGCGGTCATCGCGGCGAAATTACATCGTGGCTAATTGATGAGACTTTCGGCCTGTGATAAAACGATCAAGCGTTCAAATTCATTCCCAACCAGGCCATGATGCCGGCGCCCGTTTCGAGCGCAGCTTCGTCGATGTTAAAGGTGGGAGTATGCACATTGTACACAATGCCTTTACTAACATTTCCCACACCAAGCCTGAAAAAACAAGCCGGGATCTTTTGGGCGTAGAAGCCGAAGTCTTCCGAACCCATTCTCAACTCAGTCTGTTCAACATTTGCAGCTCCGGAAAATGCGCCGGCGAGCTTTATCGCTTCAGCGGTTACATCGGCATCATTATATACTCCCGGGTAACCCACATCAATGTTGATGTCAACTTCGGCGCCGAGTGCATGAGCGATTTCCTTCACTTGCTTCTCAATCAACTCGTGCGCCTTATACCGCCAGTTTTCATCCATTGCCCGGAATGTGCCGATCAACTTTACTTCCTGCGGAATAACATTGGTGGAATTTCCACCCTGGAAACTGCAAATCGATAACACAGAAGGCGTGAACGGGTTATTATTTCTGCTGATAACTTGCTGAAGATTTACAACGATCTGCGATGCAACGAGGATCGTATCAACTGTGAGATGCGGAGAAGCCGCATGCCCGCCTTTACCCCGCACTGTTATATAAATTTCATCTGAGCTTGCCATAACAAGGCCGCTTCGGAAACTTAGTTTTCCAACAGGCAGACCGGGATGTACATGCAAAGCCACTATCGCCTGTGGTTTCGGATCTTCCAATACACCTTCCTTTATCATGATACTCGCACCACCCGGGTTTCGCTCTTCACCCGGCTGAAAAATAAGTTTTACGGTCCCTTCCCATTCGTTTTTTGTTTCATTCAAAATCTTTGCTGCGCCTAAAAGACTTGTTGTATGCACATCATGCCCGCATGCGTGCATCACACCTTCGTTCTTTGATTTATATTCCACGTCGTTTTGTTCCGTGATCGGCAATGCGTCGATGTCTGCACGGAGGGCAACAATTCTTTTCGAAGGATTATTCCCCTCGATCAGCGCAACAGCGCCGGTGGTGGCGATGTTTTTGTATGGAATATTCCACTCTGATAATTTACTACTGATGAATCTGCATGTTTCAAATTCTTTAAAGCTCAGTTCAGGGTTTGCATGCAAATGATGGCGAATATCGGCGAGTACAAGCGCGTACTGTTTTGCAAGTGATTTTATTTTTTCAGGTGTCATAAAGGAAGGAGAATTCAAAACTCATCAGCCCTTGGTATATATTCGATCAGGTCTTCAACTACATAAGCCGGTTGTGTAATGAATAAGCTCAACTCTTTTTTAAAGTTTTCGGCGTCATTCCGATTTACAAAATTGCCTATTCTCACTTTGAAGTAAGGTGATTGATATAAAACATAAGTTTTTTCGTCGGGGAAGTTTTCAAGCAACATTGCTTTCGTTTTAAATGCATCGTCCCTGCTACGTGTATTCAGTACCTGCAACCGATAACCTTTGAACAAACCGTTGCTCGACATTCGCGCCGTGACCTTGTTGATGCTGGCCTGCTTTGCAGTGAAAATATCAAGGCGGGGATCTTTATGAACGATGATCGTATCCCGGGAACTTGCGAAAGCAGATCCTGAAAATAAAATTGCAATGATCAACAAGCGGAACACCATGGAAGCAAAATAAACGAATTCCCAACAACTAAAACCGGGCCATCACTTAAAAGTTTGTTGAATAACGGCCAGGCTATTGCTGGTGCCCAATCTTGTTGCACCGGCGTCAAGCAGTTCTTTCGCAAATGCGTATGAGCGAATGCCTCCTGATGCTTTTATTTGTACATGCGGAAGCAGGTGGCTGCGCATTAATTGCACCGCGTGTACCGTCGCGCCGACAGATGCATAACCGGTTGAGGTTTTTAAAAAATCGACCCCGGCATTGCCATACAATTCGCAACAGCGAATGATCTCTTCGTCCGATAGAAGTCCGCTTTCGACGATCACTTTTATCACTTTGTTTTTTTGTTTTACAACACGCATTACATGGTTAATTTCATTTGCGAGAAATTGCCAGTCATTATTTTTAAGAGCGAGTATGTTGATCACCATGTCCAACTCATCAACACCGTCAACGATGGCTAAAACGATCTCAGCTATTTTCGCTTCAATTGCAGAGTAACCAAACGGGAACCCAATTACAGTGGCCACCCTTACTGCAGAACCTTCCAAAAAATTTTTTGCTGATGCGACCATTGGTGGCGGCACACAAACAGCGGCGAAGTCGTGTTCGACTGCTTCTCCGCAAAGCGTTTCAATCTGTGACAGCAAGACGGCCGGGCCAAGCGCGGTATGATCTATATATTTATTTAATTGCATCACTCAAAGATGAAAGTATCGAAAAATAAAAAAAGCAACCTCGTGGGAGATTGCTTTTTTGTTGCCTGCTGATACCTCTAATCATGGCCGTTCTGCTTCACAAGCTTATTGTACATGCCGAGGATTAAAAATGGCGCTGCCCATTGACCAAGGAATAAACTTGTATGCCTTTTCCCGAACAACTGTAAGGTGAGAGACACCGCCATGGCGCTCAGTGACGTCCATAAAAAAAGATCAGACGGAAGCTTTGCTGTTTGTTCTTCAATAGCCCGTGCTACTGGTCCTTCCTGGTGTTGCGGATTGACATTCATACCCATAACTCTTATTTTAAAAGTGAACAATATTTTTAATGCAGCAAATCATCTATGTCCTGTGCCTCCTTCAAGTGCCTCTGGATCATAGGAAGGTATTTGTTTGCGTAATTGATAATTTCCAGGTTATTGCCGTATTGCAACTCTTCATCAAAAATGGAGATCGTGTATTTATGATCTCTCACCTGCCCACCTATGTAAGTGGTGTCAAAGACATTTCCGGATAGCGATTGGAGCAATACAGCCCTTGATTGGTGCGCAGTATCCGCTGTTGATGGGATGTCAACACCCAACCGACCGGCGAGTGATTCTAGTTCGGCCTGCGCCGGACTGTGGTCAGCTATCATCATATTGCCAAACTCCTTAACGGTATCTAAATTACCGTTTGCAACGGCGATACCTCCTTCCACGATCTCTGCATGATTCGAATAACTAACCTCCTGGAGGAAAAGTTTATCTGCAGAGTTCAAACTTGTACGATCAGTTGATTTGTCTTCACACGCCGCGATCAGCACAGCGATAACTGCAATAAAATGTAGCTTATTCATGCTCGGATTTTTCAAGATATGAAAATAGGCCAGCAATGTTTAAAACAAAAAGCATGCATGGTGCGGTGAAAATAACAGAAATAAAAAACTAAATAAATAACTGTTGAAAAAAATACTTGAAGCAACCACAATGTAGAGCGGATTGTATATCTTTTTATCTTTTAAGCTCTTGATCTTTCCGCACTCGGCTGTACTTCATTTTCTGACGACTCATCACCGCGCTCTGCGAAATAACGCTCAAGGGCATTTTCTAAAGACGGCAGCTTCACTCCTTTTATTGTTTTCAGCGCACTGTAGTATGGCCGTGGTGCGGCAAATGACATTTCCTTTAATAGCTTCGTCTGCAACAAATTTTTGTCATAACCGAACCTATCAAAAGCCGCCATCGCAAATTCGGCCCACGTGATCTCTCCTTCATTTGTTAAATGCCAAATTCCACGTTCTCCGTCGAGCAGAAGGTCAAGCGTTGTATGCACCAAATCGGGAACATACGTAGGTGAAACAACTACGTCTTTCGCTACCGGGAATGGCATTCCTTTTTTAAAAGTCTGCGAGGCAGCGGCCAAAAAATTGTAATTATCCCACGGTCCGAAGAATGCGCTGGTTCTTATGACCAATGCATCCGGACACGATTCGAGGATGTATTTTTCAGCGATCGCCTTACTACGACCATAGACATTTAATGGATTTACCTGGTCGGCCTCCTGGTAAGCAGCCATCTTTTTACCGTCGAAAACAAGGTCGGACGAAAAACTTACCAATTGGACACCGTGTATTGCGCACGATCGGGCCAGGTACATCGGGCCGGTAGTGTTTGCCAGATAACAGTTGTCCATATCCAATTCGGCGTCATCAACGCGTACATAACCCGCAGTATTGATCACAGCCCAGGGATTCAAGTCTTTCAATGCCCGTTCAATTGTTTGCGGTTTACTAATGTCCACCTCATCGCGCCCAACCAGTTTGTATTGAATATTTCTTTGCTTGCAGATGCGTGCGAACGCGTTTCCCAATGTGCCTGTCTTGCCGAGTATCAACAATGGTCGTGAACTGTTAACGGGATCGAATACTTCCTGTGTCACCAGCTCCCGGGCACCGACGGGAATACGATATTCCACTCTGATGTTTCTTTTCCACCACCCATGATCTTGTAACACCGGGTGAATGTGCTGCTCGCCAGTCGTCAGCCGCGCCAACATTTTTGCAACACCGGTTGTTCGCAGCTGCCCTGGGCGGACGTCAAAAACGCCCGGCTCATACTCCCCATTCTTTTCTGTAAGCAACCTGTTCCACCCAAACGAACCAAGCAGTGCCCAGGCGGTAACCGCTTCAATTTTCTTACCCTCTTCTTTCAATTGCGTTGCTGCCTGCCAAATTTCGTGGAACCAGCGCATTTGCTCTTCGCGATGACAGTTCAGGTGCGCTTCTGTAACTGCGATAGGCTGATCAAATCGCGTAGAGGCCTCTCTGAGTAGTGGATACGGTCCTTCAAAAACGTCTGAGCTAACTCGCACGGCTTCTACATCTGCGTATGCATGAAAGTGATTACGTCCATGTGTATGTAGAGGGTAATTTTCCAGGTTATCGTCGAGATAGCGCTCGGAAGTCACATAATAATTTAAACCGATAATGTCCGGTTTGCAGGCGTTATTCAAAAAGAAATAAAGCTCGCTTTCATCGATGCCTGCCCATGTGAGATAAGCCCACATGGGATGATCCGGCGTAACGTGTCCGGAAACAAGATCAAAAGCAAGCCACCTGCGTTCGTTTTCAAAATCTGCCTGGTACTGCAACGACGCCGTGCTGTGTACCTTAGCGAGATCATCTGTTTGGACAAGCTTTGCAGTTGGATTTATGCGGCGTATTGCCTGCATAGCCATTACAATCCCTTTACATTCACTCACCAGGATGCGTGCAAATGCATAATCATTTTTTTTGTGCGGATACCACAGGCCATATAGCCCACAGAACCTGGCGGTGGTTAACGGTTCGTTTACCGGTGTAAAATAGTTCAACCATGGAAATTCCTTTGCCACGAGCCAGGCATAATCGGCCAAACCTTGTTCGAAGCTTCCGTCAAAAAAATTTACATACGCGGGACCACTTCCGTGGTGAACCAATCCGGCTATTGGTGTGATGCCGAGGTCTCGAAGACGGTTGAGATTATTTGTTGCGAATGACCAGTCTGGCTTTTGATCTTTAAGTGGCTGATGTCTTTCCCATAAAACCGGGTATCGTAATTTTTTTACGCCAATTGTCGCAATGCGATCGACGTCATCCTTTCGTGTATAGTGCCCCGAATATTCCAGTTGATCAAAATATTCGTTTCCAACACGGTTAATAGTACATTCAAGGCCCCCCCATAAATCTATTTGCGGAGTCGGTGTTTCATTCATATCGATCTTCTTGGTTAACAAAGTTTCTGACAACGCATGTACAGAAATTCCTCCCCCGGATCAAGAGCTATAACTTAAACATTGTGCCAAACGTGAAAATGCAGGTGCATCGCAAATCAAAATGCGCCTGATCGGATGAATGTAACCGGCAGAATACCATTTTCCTGCATGCGAAAACAAAGCGCTCCAGCCGTATTCCGTTCAGATTCAATAAGAAATGATACTAAGCAGGCGCCTGTTGCTCGTGCCGGCGACATTCAGATCAAAAAAAAGATTAAACGCTTTTTGCATCGCTAAAAAAATGCGCTGTGTAGATAAATTTTCATCATAATAAAGATGATTGTACGTGGAATTTATGCGGATGCCATTGCGACTGGGAATTACCGGCTAGATCTAATTCTTATTATGCTCGTATGGCTGTAATTTTGCAAGCCTGCGTAAGGAATGAAAGTCATGACGACGATATGGAAGTTTTTTAGGAAAATTTTTTTTCCAAAGAAAAAGTGTTGCGAATAATGCTGATTTGGGTGATCTAAATTAGCGGCGTATTATTGCACCCCATTTCAAATAAAGGCCCATGTGGCGGAATTGGTAGACGCGCCAGACTCAAAATCTGGTTCTCGCAAGAGAGTGAAGGTTCGATTCCTTTCGTGGGCACAACTTCATGTGCGAGGCAGAGTGAAGGTTCCCCGCCTGCGTGCCGCAGTCGGGCAGGGATTCCTTTCGTGGGCACAATATTCAGCATAGCTGAATTTTTTATTTGACGTGGAGAGTGAAGGTTCCCTGCCAGCGTGACGCAGTCAGGCAGGGATTCCTTTCGTGGGCACAATATTCAGCATAGCTGAATTTCTTATTTGATGTGGAGAGTGAAGGTTCCCTGCCAGCGTGACTCGTCAGGCAGGGATTCCTTTCGTGAACACAAACGATTCGCTGAGGACAAAACTTTTTCGTTTTTGTTTTGCCAAAAATTGAAGGGTGCCGGATGATACAGTAACGCAGAGCCTTTCTTGCCATTACCCTCAGGCTAACTGAAGGTTTTTTTTTTAATTCGTTTTAGATAGACAGCGCTGCAAAATGTTGGTGCTTTTTTTGCGCGGATAAATTAATCTTTAAAAAAGAATGTATGCTACACGCGAAACAAGGTGATACAGTAAAAGTTCATTACCACGGACGACTGACTGATGGGAGTACATTTGATAGC
>DASQJI010000633.1:0-4515 GCA_035631175.1 Parafilimonas sp. | reverse complement strand
GTGGGCTATACACTTCGATCGATAGCATGCCCACGTGGGCACAATGGATCACGAAGTTTAATCCCGTTTCTTATTTCATTGATGTGATGCGTATGGTTGTGTTGAAGGGAAGCAATCTCTTTGATATCAAGAGACAGTTATTTATAGTCATGGGATTTGCGGTGGTGTTAAATGGATGGGCCGTGTTCAGTTATAGGAAAAGATCGTGAGAAAGTTTCTAAGAACTGCAAATACTACGAGTTGAAATTCAAAAAAAATTTTCAATGCTCAATTTTTAATGACCAAATGTTCATTTTTTGTGTACATTATTGAGCATTGAAAATTGAAAATTGAGCATTTGATTTTCTTTTCTCCTCTTTCTTGCTCTTCTTCTCATTCGTGATAATATTTTTCCTCCAACATCCTGTACCTTCCGCTTTTAAACATATACCATGAAACTGCGCGTTGTGGTTCTTGGCGCCGGCTTTGGCGGACTCGAACTCACTACAATCCTCTCGGAAAAGATCGGCGATCGTCTCGAGCTTACGTTGATCGATCAAAACGATTCATTTTATTTTGGTTTTTCAAAGCTTGACGTAATGTTCGGTTTTAAACCGCCGGAAGCGATCCGGCTTTTTTACAACAGCATTCAAAAGCCAGGCGTGAAGTTCTGCCAGCAAACAATCATTGCGATCGATCCGGTTGCAAAACGTGTGACGACAGATAAAGGAACTCATGAAGCCGATGTGCTCGTGATCGCACTCGGCGCCAATTATGACATGGATGGGACGCCGGGTCTCGCAGAAGGCGGTAATGAATTTTATTCGCTTGCGGGCGCAAGGAAGCTTCGCAATATTCTTCCAAATTTTTCGAAAGGCCACGTGATCGTGGGTGTAGCAAGCGCGCCGTTTAAATGTCCGCCGGCACCAAGTGAAGCCGCTTTGCTCACACACGATCATCTTGTAAAACGCGGTGTTCGGGATCAATGCGAGATCAGCCTGGTGATGCCGTTTGGATTGCCAATTCCTCCGTCGCCCGATACTTCGAAAGCATTGTTGTACGCGTTCCAGCAAAGAGGTATCAAATTCATTCCAAAAAGAAATGTGAGCGCAATCGACGCTTCGCGTCATATGGCGATTCTTGACGACGGAACAGAAATGCCTTTCGATCTGTTTCTTGGTATCCCAAAACACCGTGTTCCTGCGGTAGTTGAAGAAAGTGGGTTAACGGTGAACGGCTGGATCCCTGTCGATCCGAAAAATTTGAAAACAAGTTTTCCAAATGTGTACGCCGTCGGCGATGTGACCAGCGTTGGCACACCAAAGGCAGGCGTTTTTGCAGAAGGCGCTGCAAAGGTTGCTGCAGATTCTATCGTTGCTGAGTTTGAAAATGCTGATGCGCCACCGCCATTTCTTGGCGACGGTTCATGTTATATCGAATTTGGACAGGGAAAAGTGGGAAGGGTTGACGTCAACTTTTTTTCCGGCCCGACGCCAACGGGAACATACAGGGAAGCATCAGAGGCACTTGTTACCGAAAAAAAATATTTTGGATCAAGCAGGGCTGAGCGGTGGTTTGGAACGGAGTTCAGCTGAAGATGGCATCACGTCGCATCAACGCCGTTCTTTCTTCTTAAAGAAATTCCGGAAATGTGATCTTCAAAACTTCTGAAAAAAGTTGAGCCGGTATTCCCTCATGCGTGTATTCAGCGTTGCTGTTGGCGGGAGAAATATCAATAAAACCATCTGAATCAATAAGCGCTTTCACCAGCGCGGAGTGTGCAGATAGCCTGGAAACCCAACTCTCTATACGTTTTCTGGCATATCGATCATCCAGGTTCTTATAGAGAACACCCTTGAATTTGAATACATCAAATATTGTCCGGGTACCTGCAGTTTGGCTTTTTGGTTTTGCGGTGTTACCTGGTGTTTGTTTCTCTTCTTCCATATTCAAATCTACGTAAATCAAAAAAGCCGGACACCTCGTAGGTAAAACTAGTTACCGGCATGTGGCGAATTAAAAAAGCCGCCGCAATTCCGCGGCGGCTTTTGCGTGTATGAATGAAATGACCTAGAATGCAATTGTATGAAGGTCTGTGCTCTCGCCTGTGGTCACCTGTACGTTATCAATAACTTTTGGCTGATCTGCGGAATTTGGTGTTATTGTCACTTTATATGTGCCTTCCGGAATGCCTTTTAATAAAAATGCTCCGGACCCATTAGTGATCGTTGAATAAGAGTGGCCGTTTCCTTCCGCTGTGATCGTCGCATGCAATGTATCCGGCGTAACGAGTCCGTGAATTGATCCGGAAATTGCTTCGTCAATAATGCGGATCACCGGTTTCAAAAGATAATCGCCATTGCCTTGCTGAACGATAGATTGGTTCGCGTCAAAATCGAGCGTCAACGCATATTTTACACCAGCGACAAGTTCATCATGCAGCTGAAGTTTCAGCCCGGATTGTTCTGCGCTTGGTGTGATCAGGTGATGGCTCACTCCGTCCACGACAACAGTGTTATTGTCGCCAAGAATGAGTCGTATTTGGGAGATCATTCCTGTTTTCATCCGTCCTGTTGCTATCACGGTGTCATCGCCATTAGCATACTTTAACAAATCGTAAATGCCGGTCTTTGCGTCGAGGGTTCTCGTGCCTTCGGATTCGGTGATCACTTCTACACCTTGCAAGTCGATATTTACTTCATCATAATTGCCCGGCGCATCAGTCAGGCTCACCGCCATATCGGTTGTTCCTTGCTGGTTCGTTGAATTGGAATCTTTTGTGCACGAATTCATGAATACGAACAGCAAAGCAATGAGGCCCAGGGAGATCTTAGTTTTCATATTATAATTTTTTACCGAAGGGCCAAATATCATACCAATGAAGCTGGCGGGCGGCTGAAGCCACCAGGTAATTTTTTTTTACAAAAACATTTAGGGTCCTTCGGTTGTATCACTTCGCTTCCACTTACAATTACTTCGCACAATTTTCTATTTTTGCGAAAATGAAAAAATCGCTGCAGATTCTTCTTATCGAAGATGACCCTGATGATGTCGAACTATTTCGGGAAGCGTTAAATGACAATCATGTTTTGCACGATATGGATGTAGTTATGCAAGGCGATGAAGTGATTCCTCACCTGCAGCAAACGTCTACACTCCCGGAAGTGATCCTGCTCGACCTCAACCTCCCTAAAATTCATGGCAAAGAGATCCTGAAGACCCTGAAATCCGGTGACGCGTTTAAAGATATTCCCGTCGTAATATTAACCACTTCATCTGCAAAGACCGACATTGAATTTTGCCTGAATGCCGGCGCTGAAAAATTTATTACCAAACCCACCAATATCGAAGGATTTGACGAGCTCGTGACTGCAGTGGTAGATATCGTATCGTCAAATCACCCTGAGTAGTGTTTATCGAGGTTTATCCTCCCGCCTGGGCGGATAACTTCTGAATCTTGTTAGTTCCTGGCTTTGTTTTTTTATTACCTTCCTTTCCTAACTCTCAAAGCATGAAAAAGGTCATCTTAATTTTCTCTTTGTGCATTGTTATGCGTTCAATCAATGCGCAGGACGGGATCGGCATATTTGAAAAGCAAGTTGATATCGGCAACACAAAAGCAGGCACCGCCACATATTCAACACAAAACCAGGAATACACGGTAGAAGGATCCGGCAATAATATCTGGTTCAATCATGACGGGTTCCATTACGTGTACCGGCAAATGAAAGGTGATTTTATTTTGCGGTGCAATGCGTCCCTTGTAGGAAATGGAGGCGAAGCACACCGTAAACTCGGCTGGATGATAAGAGCATCTCTCGACAGCACCGCCGCATGCGCAAGCCTGGCAATTCACGGGGATGGGCTTACATCTTTGCAGTATCGAAGGCATAACAATGATTCAATGCAGGAAGTAAAGTCTTCGATAACAAAGCCGGCAGTCCTTCAGCTTGAGAGAAGAGGCACAACGTTTATTATGTCAGTTGCCCGCGATGGGGAAACGCTTACATCAGATAGTATTCGCCTTGATCTTGGCGATAGCGTATACGTCGGCTTGTTCGTTTGTTCGCATGATGCGAACGTGACTGAAACAGGAAAGTTTTATAATGTGCGGATCGTGATCCCGGCGCCACCAACGCTTGTTCCGTATAAAGATTATGTTGGAAGCCAGTTGGAAATTTTAGATGTTGAAACCGGTGAGAGCAGAATTATTTATCAATCGCCGCGGTCTTTACAGGCGCCCAACTGGATGAAAGATGGGAAACGGCTGTTATTCAACAGCGACGGCTTGATATATACGTTCGATCTTGATAACGGTGCGTCCGCCGTTCTGAACACGGGATCCGTTAAACGCAACAACAACGACCACGTAATTTCTTTCGACGGGAAAATGCTTGGTCTTAGCAGCGGCACTGCGAGCAGTGATGCGTCTATCGTGTACACGGTTCCCATCACTGGCGGCGAGCCGAAACAAATTACGCCAACCGGCCCTTCATATCTGCACGGCTGGAGTCCTGATGGGAAATATCTCGCTTT
>DASQJI010000632.1:0-2475 GCA_035631175.1 Parafilimonas sp. | reverse complement strand
GAGCAGAAGCCGGATGTGAAAGCATCTTCAGCCCGACAATAAAGCCGACTGATGCAAGAATATAAATTACTGTGAGAATGTTTAATGCCATGGGTTTGAAAAAATTCCAAATAACAAAAGTCAAGCTTCAAAAAAAAATGGAAAATAAAAAATCAAAAACAACTCTCAACATGCTAATCAATCTCAACCAGAATCAAGAATAAATTTCAGTTGAACCTGGCGTCGATTAGATTTTGAAAATTTCACTGTGTGGTTTACGTGGTTGGTTTTGATTTTAATTTCGCATTTCTTATTTGAGATTTATTTTTTCATTTCTTCATTTGATATTTATTTGCGATTTGTGTTTTCATATTTGGAACTTGTTGTTTGATATTCTGAATTTGCTATTTGATATTTATTTGGACCTTGTTATTTGATATTTGGAACTTGACTTTTGTTATTTGGAATTTGTTATTTGATATTTGGAACTTGTTGTTTGATATTCTGAATTTCTTATTTGATATTTATTTGGACCTTGTTATTTGGTTCTTTATTGTTCTTTTCACTCATCCGGAACTTCTTTATGAGATTTTCCACTCTTGCTACTGAACATTTCCAGCATTCTGTTTGTGACTACGAAACCTCCAACAACATTTAATGTACCGAGGATAACTGCAAGGAAGCCCAATATCAGTGCTAAATAATTGTCACTTTCTGCTTTGCCCATTACGATGATGGCGCCGATAATAACCACGCCGTGAATAGCATTTGCTCCGCTCATCAACGGCGTATGTAAAACACTCGGTACTCGTCCAATAACTTCAATGCCGAGAAATATCATCAGTATGACGATATAGATGTATTCTTGATTTTCGGTTATCCAGTGTAGCATCGAGTCTAAATTTTTAGGCTTTCCTATTTGTTGTGTTCACATTGTGTGATTTAATTGTTCGGAGCACAACGAACACGAAGTTTTCACAAAGCGCACGAAGGTTTGCCTCATGCCAAATTTTTTGGTTATCACAATAGCCATGTGTCTGATGCGATCAACTGCCGCACTCGTTCATTCACCACCTTACCGTCGTGCGTAATGCAACAGCCGCGCACAAGATCATCATCGAAATTCAAATTTATTGTGCCTTCTTTTGTGAGAAGAAGTTGCAAGAAATTCAGAACATTCTTTCCATATAATTTGCTGGCATCACCCGGCATCGTTGCTGCAAGATCGCTGTTGCCAACGATGGTGACATTATTATAACTTGTCACCTCGTTGTTTTTTGTTTGTAACGTATTGCCGCCTGTGGCTGCGGCAAGGTCCATGATAACAGAGCCCGGCTTCATGGCGCTCAGCATTTCGTTGCTGATCAATATCGGTGCCTTCTTGCCCGGTATCTGGGCCGTCGTAATTACAATGTCGGCCTTCGAGATCGCTTCATTGATCTTTTGCTGCTGCTTTTGCTTGTATTCTTCCGTTTGCTCAACTGCATATCCGCCAGCCTTTGATGCGTCTGCTGCGCCTTCAACTTCGATAAATTTTGCACCAAGGCTCATAACTTCTTCCTTAACCGCAGGACGCGTGTCAAACACCTGCACGATCGCGCCCAATCTCCGCGCCGTTGCGACAGCTTGCAGCCCTGCCACACCTGCGCCGAGGATCAGGATCTTCGCGGGTGTTATGCTTCCGGCTGCGGTCATGAACATGGGCAGGTACCTTGGATAAATGTTTGCAGCATACAGCACAGCTTTATACCCTGCAATGTTTGCCTGGCTGCTCAGCACGTCCATCGCTTGCGCACGTGTTGTGCGCGGCATCATATCGAGACTGAAGGTGGTAATATTCTTTTCAGCCCACTGTTTCATCAATTCATAGTTGAACAGTGGCTGATACATGCCGATCAAAATTGCATTAGGCTTAAGCTGCGCTTGATCTGTGTCTGGCAAAGAATGCATAGTTAAAATAATATCCGACTGCAACACGGCGGAACGTTCTTGCATGGCGCATTTTTGTGTTACGTATGCATCGTCGAATGCAAAGGCTGAATCGCCGGCAGTTTTCTCAACCTGGACCGAAATGTTTTGTTTGGTAAGCGAAGCAGCGCCTTCAGGAAGCAGTGAAACTCTTGTTTCGGGGACAGGTTCCTTCAAAATGCCAATCGTCATGCGCTTTTATTGTTCTGTGCGAAAATTATCCGCTTTTCAGCAACTCGCAAAATTTGAATAAAAAGAGTTATTCAGAAACGGATAGTAAAATGCTCTGCTACTTTTTGTTCGGTTCGCAAAAATACTATACCAATAAAAAAAAGATCTATGGTAAGTGTTATTGAAGGATGGCACTTGATCGCTTCCCAGGCAGCTTCCATCTCGTTGCTCCAATGAATGTCGTCAAACACAAGAATGCTCGAAGGATTCGTTTTTGTCATGAGCATGTTGAAATAGTGCGTCGTCGGTTCTTTGCGATGATTGCCGTCTATGAAGGCGAAGTTGACGGTTGAGAGT
>DASQJI010000631.1:0-5306 GCA_035631175.1 Parafilimonas sp. | reverse complement strand
GCATATTTGATCTTTACAGTACCTCCATAAGCATGATCAAGTGTTACTTTAAATTTCATAAGAGTTGTTCCGCTATTGCCTTCGTTAATTGATTTATCTGCTATGCTTGCATGAGGGATTGTTGAGAGTTCATAAGCGCCCATGTCAGCGGGATCTGCTAACGTTAGCCCGCGAAAATTTCCTTCGATATCGGTAGAAGGCGCGCCGCTGTTGGTTCCTGCGTTAATGGCCGGTGAACCAAGTTGCAAGTGAAAATTGCCGCCCGTAGTTGGTGCTGTATTTGGGTCAACATCTGTTACAAAAAGCGGGTTGTTGGCTGCGTTCGTTCCGTCCAGATTGCCTGTGCCGCCGTTTTGTCCTTGCACAAGGCTGTAAGAAATATTAAGACTTGATGCAAAATTAAACATGGATGAGCCTGATGTGCCAATTCCATTGACATCCTTGTTGTTCCAGAAAATGCAGTTTGTTATAGTTCCAGAGCCGAGGGAGCTATATATTCCTCCACCGCCACCGCCTCCTGCTACGTTGCCGGAGATGGTGCAATTGATCAGAGACAGCGAAGAACTGCCGTTGGACATTGCTCCCCCAAGATTACTAGCAGCATTGCCCGAGAAAATGCAATTGGTTATTGTGGGCGACGCGGTGTTGTTATACAATCCGCCGCCGTTTGCTGCACGATTGCCTGAGAAGGTGCAATTACTTATGATGGGTGACCCTGAATTATTCAGCATACCACCACCATTGTCGGAAGCATTTCCTCCTGTAATTGTAAAAGCATCGATTATCGCGGTGCTGTTTGTTGACGAAGCTGTGGTTACATGGTAAGCATTATTTGTGATCGTATTATCCTTGTCAATATCGCCGCTGAGATTGGTAACATTTATTTTGAGATTGCGCTGACTTAGGGCTGTTTCTGTTCCTTCAAAACCACCATAGATAGCAATTCCGTTTTTCAAAGTGAATGTGGCATTGCGGTCGTTATCGGCTTTCCCGCCACCTTCATCAGGATAGTAAGTGCCCTGGGCCACCCAGATTTGCGTAAGGCCGGCACAGGTGTTGGCTGCCGCCAATGCGTCCTGCAGTTTCGTAAAGGCATTGGTCCACGATGTGCCGTTGTTCGCTCCGGTGGCATTGACATTTACATAAGCCCGGTTATTATTAAATGCAAGGCAGGGGTCCACATATCCCTGCACCGCAAAATCATAGTCGCCTTCATTGCAATCATTGTTATTTATATGAATCACTGCAGTGCGCAGACCTGTTGAGGCCGGTGTAAAAGTTACAGCGAATGGAGCCGAGCTGCCAGCACCGACGGTGGTTGGTGCGCCTGTCACCACAAACTCAGCGGCATTCGTTCCTGTAACTGTAATGCTGGTTACCGTAAGAGATCCTGATCCGCTATTTTGAATGGCGAAGTGGTGAGCGAGGCTACTTCCGGTGGTAACGTTCCCATAATCGGTGCTATCAGTTGGAGATGGTGTTACATCTCCGTCCACTAGATCAACACTGTTGCCCTGGACATTTATTTCGTAACCGATCCCACCCGGCGCAACCCAGTTTGATGTTAAGCCATCCAATGCAAAATTTTTGAGTGACGCATTATTTGCATTGCCGCTTGCATCTAAAAGTGTTATTTCGACGGCATTATTTGATCCGGCTCCTCCCTGGTTGAAGTGGTAATTTGCATTCAGATTGGTGCCGCCGGCAGTAATCTCGCAATTGATATTATTAGCTATTTCGGTTGCATTCAACTCACGGCTCCAGAGTCGCACTTCATCCAGGCTTCCATTCTGAAAGAAACCAAGAACCCTCGCATCATACATCAATCTTGTAGGGCAACTACTGGTAAGAAAAGCGCAGTTCACTAAACTTGCTGTTCCCTGCAGCACTCCATTCCTGTAAACTTTCAGGGAACCTCCCATTTTGGCTGTGATGGCAATATGTTGCCATTCATTCACAGTGTACATTACGGGAACCGATACATACTCGACATTCTGCGTTACGAAATTGAATATTCTCACGTAGTGGAGATAATTGAGCGAATTGGGCTCGCCTTCCACTAAATAGTCAGCATTTGAATGGGCTACGTCCGTGGGTGCTCTCGAAATAACATCGCGATACTGTCCATTAGGCGCACCTGGTTTTATCCAGTATTCTATTGACAACTCCCCGCTGTTCACATACTCTTCTAGTGAAGATGAAGTTGGTATCTCAACATAATCATTGGTTCCGTCAAAATTTAATGCAGCACCGGGTGTAGTTGTAAAGCTCAAAATATTTCCAAGTGTAGTACCCGCAGAATTACTGGCCTTAATCCGAAAATAATAAATTGTATTGGGTGCCAGCCCTCTTAGTGTTGCTGTTGCTGTGTGGCACGGAAGTGTTGCGCCGAGCGTTGCCGCAACACTGGTAGCTCCAGCAAGCGTTGGTGAGGTGCCATATTCGAAAGTAGTTGTGGTTAAAGGGCCGTGATCACCTGCTGTGCCATTTAATGTCCCGCCCGATAAAGATATAGCACTTGCAGGATTAGTGCTGGCTGTTGGCGCCCCGGTTCCCAATTCCCAAAGACTATTGAAATGATCAGAGGGATTTGCCGAAGTTCCTCCAAAAATCCATATATCGCCCTGGCCATCGGTCCATGATACAGCGCCTTCTCTTCCGGCCGGCTTATTCGAACAGGTAGCTACTCCCTTTGTGCCATATACCCCAAGGCTATTTATCGTGTTATCTCCGCCCACCCATGTCCATTGATTTATTGTAGGGTTATATTTCCAAACGTCGTTTAAAGCACCGTTGGTGGAGGCATAACCCAATCCACTACAAAGCCATAGATTGCCTGAGGCATCATCCCACGTTACAGCGTTACGTCTCGACCCCGGTTTATTCGTGGCAGCAGCCACGCCAATTGTACCATATACACCGGGAACATTTGAGGCATTATCGCCGCTTACCCATGTCCACAGATCTGAAGCTATATTATATTTCCAAAGATCATTAGAGGTCCCCAAGGCATAAACAATTCCACCAAAAAGCCATAAATCACCACCTGATGCGTCTTCCCATGATGCAGCATAAATCCTGGAGCCGGGTTTATTGGAGGCGGAAGCCACTCCTTTGGTACCAAATGAACCCGTGCTATTTGGGGTATTATCCCCGCTTACCCAGGTCCATAGATCAGTTGCGGGGTCATACTTCCAAAGATCATTTAAATATTGAGGGTGGTCGAGTGCATCAAAATAGTTTCCTCCAAACAGCCAAAGCTTGCCTGAGGCATCTATCCACGATATAGCATCCTGCCTGCCTCCCGGTTTATTTGTCGGAGCAGCCACGCCCCTTGTGCCATATACACCTAAATTATTTCCTGAGTTGTCCCCACTTACCCATGTCCATTGATTCGATGCAGTGTTAAACTTCCAAAGATCATTTAATTCAAAAATGCCCTCTACTCCACCAAAAAGCCATAGGTTCCCTGAAGCATCAGTCCATGATACGGCTCCAATCCTGGACCCGGGTGTATTAGTTGGAGCAGCAACTCCCTTGGTACCGTACACCGAGGTGCCATCGCGTACACTTTCCCCGGTTACCCAGGTCCATTGATTGTTCACAGGATCATACTTCCATAAATCATTTAGCGGGCCTACACCGAAGTCGCTTTCAGCATTGCCAATGCCACCAAAAAGCCAAAGGTTGCCTGAGGCATCTGTCCACGAATTAGAGAAAGCTCTTGTTCCAGGTTGATTGGTAGCAGCAGCCACTCCCTTTGTGCCATATACACCGGCATGATTCGCGGTCTTATCTCCGCTCATCCATGCCCATTGTGAACTGATAGAAACCTGGGCGAAAGTGCCTATCGTAAGGCAAACAAAAAGCTGTGCAAACGCAATGCGTAAAAACTGTTTCATAGTGGTACGTTTAAATAGTGGTGAATTGCAGAGATTGGTATATGCAAGTAAGCGGTGAATCTAATGATAAAACCGATGCGGAAAAAATGATGCCTGCCGAAGCTACACCATAGGCTTGCCTGCGGCCCGGTGTACTCGCCTTTAGGGGATGGGGGCTTAAAACTGTACGTCCGAGGTGATGAAAGACTGTTCATACAGAAAGTTTTCGAAGGTTGTTTCGTAAACTTATCTATATAGTTTGTGGAGTTTAAGCAGGTAAGGACGAACGGTGGGAAAGAGTGTCCGAACAAGTGGAATATTTACCGGAGTTGAAGATGTTTGAAATTTGAGGTTTGAAGTTCGCGGTTCATTTAGAATGCCGTGTGAAAATCAAATTTCTCTACATATTCTGTTTGGGTCCGTACAAAAATTTCGGAATATTAGATTTTAAAGTTTTCGCACAGAGAGCGCAGAGATCACACAGAATTTCTCTATGTGCTCCGTTGGCTCTGTGCGAAAAATTTTAAAACAATTGGTTTGAGGTTTGAAGTTTCAGGTTCGAGAGCGAAGAGCTAATGGACAATTGGATTCATATGTTTTTGGGTCCGTGCAAAAAATTTGGAGGAGACTCGCTTTTAAATTTAAAATTTTCGCACAGAGACCCCAGAGATCTCAGAGAATTTTCTCCATGTGCTCCGTTGGCTCTGTGCGAAAAATAATTTTTAATCCGTTTAAGGCTGCAAACTTCGCCGGCAATTATTTTGAACTCAATTCCGGCTTGTAAATGAGCAGTTCAGACCACCGGCTCTGCACGGCATCAGAATAATCTTTCAACCAGGTGTCAAATGCGGCGGCACCATAAGCATCATTGTACCTTTCTGCAAATGGCTTACGGTAATCGCTGGCTAATTCTTTCAGGCCCTCTTTTAAACGGGTTACTGTAATAAAGCCCGGTTCTCCGGAAAATGCTGCAGAATAAACTGCAACGGATTCTTTGCCCGCTTCCCATACCTTTTTTTGTCTCTTGATGAGGTCTTCAGCGTTAACGATCTTACCAGGCTTTGCTGTCATATGATTAATAAGGATCTTATCTGAGTAATCAGTAAGCTGTACGGTACCTAAATCAGCCTCGAATTCATAATAAGCGCTTTGACCCTGGCCTGTGGTAAGTGGTAAAACATTTTTTTCCCAATCTGCCGTGTGTTCTGCACTTATGTCGCCACGGCTATCCAAAGACGTCCAATCACTAGGACCTTCAGTAACCATATATCCGCCAGCATCCGGTCCGGATTGAATACTCCATACCCTCCACTTCACGTCGCCGGTGTGAAATTTCTGCGCATGGTTCGCAAGCGCTTTTTCAAATTCGGCAACTTTATCATTTTTGGCAAATAAGCGGTTGGAAGTAAGAATTGTTTTTGTTTG
>DASQJI010000630.1:0-2882 GCA_035631175.1 Parafilimonas sp. | reverse complement strand
CATCCTTTGAACGCACAACTGACCGCGCTTATAAATAAATACACTGCGAAAGGTTTACCGGGTATAGCCTTGCTGGTGACCGATAAAAATGGAACCTGGGTGGGTAGCGCGGGCAAAGCAGATATTGAGCACAATAAGCTGTTCACGGTAAACCAGGTTTCTAAAATTGCCAGCATTCACAAATTATTTCTTGGGACACTCATGTTCAAATTATTTGAAGATTCCGTTCATACCGGGATCGGTTATAATGCGCTTCAGCAACCGATCAGGACCTGGTTGCCGCCGGACATAACCGATCATCTCGCAAACGGTGATATCATCACGCTTGGACAACTGATGAAACATGAATCAGGAATCCCCGATTTTATTGAGATGGATAATTTCTACCTGGATGTCCTGAATATGCCACAAAAACAATGGGCGCCGGAAGACATTATAAAATACGTTTACGATAAACCGGCGGTATTTACTCCGGGAGACACAGCGATATACTCCAATACAAATATTATCCTGGAAGCGATGATCATTGATCGTGCAATTGGCGTTGACCATGCGATTTTGCTGCATGAAAAAATATTAGAGCCACTCGGCCTCAGCAACACTTTTTATTTTCCTTATGATGATTTGCCTAACAGCATTGCACAAGGATATTTCGACCTGTACAACAACAACACGATACTGAATGTATCGAACCTGCTGCCCGGCGGCATGTATTCAAACATATTTGACCTGAACACTTTTCTTAAAGCGTTGCTTGTGGATAAGACGCTGCTATGCGAAAAATCTCTATCAATCATGCAAACGTTCGGGAAACCTGATCCACCCAATCGCTATGGGTATGGCATCATGCAGAAATTCATCGAGCGCGGTATTAATGCAGGCATCGGGCATTCAGGAAGAGACCTGGGGTACAGTGCGAACCTGTTCTATTTTCCAAACACCGGAGTGCTGCATGCATTTGTTGTGAACTATGGAACCGATGCGGAAAGTAACCTCAGGCAGGTGTTCTACGATTTCCAAAATGAATTAATGGACCTGACGCTCCACTAAGAAAAGCACCGTACGACAAAACAAAAATTTATGAAAACTATTTTCAGATCATTTATAAGCATTGTTCTGCTGTTGCTTATATCGTCAAGAAACCTTGCGCAGGACACACTCGCCGAATTCGTGTGCGAAACCGCGATTGAAACAGGAATCAGTAGAGACGCAGGAACAGTTCAAAGTGTTTCGAATGCCGCTGACGACCGACTTAACTTTTATATCATTTCTGATCAAAGGACCAAATTCGGTGTGATGCTGCTCAGGATGAAGATCAAGTCACGCGTGCGCAGTTTTTTTAGTAAGAACAGGATGTACACAGTTGTGGCTAAAAGCGCAGACTCCGCCGCGATGCGGATCGAAAAAATCGTAAAAGAACAGGGTAATAAAAAAATTGCAAACATATGGATCGATTCGCACGGACATTATTGTAATGGTTATTCATCTTTTACGATCGGTAACGATGAGTTCAATGCAAAAAACATCGGCGACTCATTTCATACGAAGGCACTTCAACGGATCGCACTCTACTGCGATGAGCATACGCAGATCGCGATCGGGTCCTGTTATGGCGGCGCCACTTTCACTTTTCCTGGTTCGCGAAACGTGCCTGCTCAGCCAATGAATGGCGATTCTTTAATGAGAGGCATGGGTAAAATATTCAACCGCTCGTACATCTATGGCTGCGAAAGTTGGGTAATGGCCAAACCTGGAATTTTCAATAATCGCTATGCACTTGCCGGTTACCCGCTAAATAAAAAATTCAGCGACGTAGGTTTCAAACCGGTGTGGGAACGACTTGGAGAATGGCATCGTTATCAAAACGAAAGCGGCACGTTTGAGAACGTGAATACACTTGGCCTGAATAAGTATGGCGAGATCTCTTTGCTCCAAACAGGCTACCAGGACCTTCACGGCAAGAAAAAAACGATTGAAAGGAAAGTAAGCAATCTTAAACCAGGACTGTTTAAAAAATTTTCGGAGGATCCAGAAAAACACTGATCGGCTTCTCCAATAATCGAAGCGGTGATCTCTTGTTCGGATCGAATTGCTTTTGTTCACAGCCATTGCAAGGCTTTCAACATATACGATCTGCAGGTCGGCGTCAACCCGGACCCTTTCTTATTTATTCATTTTAAAAAAAAGTATCATGAAAACAAAAACAATGATCATGTTTACAATGATGAGCCTTCTGATGGCATCATCATTCGCGCAGAAGCCGAAACCATCATTCGCCGTTTCTGCAGGAATTTCCTCAGCGTACTATTATGTGGACGGTGACGTAAATTCCTCGTCCGATTTCAAAACTGGTTTGTCAGCCGGTGTGTCGGCAAGAATACCAACCGGGCAACACTGGGGTGTTGAGCCCGGATTATTTTTTGTCCAGAAGGGCGGCATCGAGAATGTAGAAGGAATGAGCGCAAAGACTACTTTGAATTATCTCGAAATGCCTGTCGACATGTATTACACTAAAAGGAATCGTTTCTTTTTTGGCTTTGGTCCAAGTTTCGCACTTGCCCTGTCTGGAAAGGCAAAACTTAATGACGGGTCAGGTGACCAAACCATTGATTTAAAGTTTGGAAGCAATGAAGAAGACGACCTTAAAAGTTTCGATGCCGGTGTGAACCTGTTAGGCGGTTATCGGTTTGCAAATTCAATGTTCGTTAGTGTGAATGTGAACAGCAGTGTAAGCAATCTTTCCAACGAACCGGGAACACAATTCAACAATGCTTATCTCGGGATAAGGCTCGGCTACATGTTTGGAAACAAAGCGACGAAAGAAGCAAACTAAGTATGTCCGTTCGCTATGAGAAAATCCCGGGGTTAACGAAACTGCCATC
>DASQJI010000629.1:0-6859 GCA_035631175.1 Parafilimonas sp. | reverse complement strand
GGAACAGCTCCATATTCACCGGTAAGTTGATTTTTTACACTGTCGGTTTGATTATTGAAAAAGTTCACCGCGCCTATGAGTAAGTTGTTTGAAATATTATCGAGGTGGCCACGATATTTTAACCATGGGCCTGCCATTGAGATGTGATCCGTGGTGCATTTGCCCTTCGCCTTGATCAGTAACTTCAGGCTTTTCAGATCAGTGCCTTCCCATTCAGCAAATGGAGCCAGTAATTGTAAGCGGGATGAGTTGGGATCAACTGCCACCTGTATATGACTTCCATCTTCAGCGGGTGGTTGAAAGCCGGGATCATCCACTGCAAAACCTTTTGGCGGCAATTCATACCCGTGTGGTTCGCCTAATCTCACATCTTCGCCCTTATCGTTTTTCAAAGTATCCGTCAGTGGATTAAATGCAATCGTTCCCGCCATCGCTAGCGCCGTGACCACTTCAGGAGATGCAACAAACGCATGTGTAGACGCAAGCCCGTCATTGCGCTTTGCAAAATTCCTGTTGAACGAAGTGATGATGGTATTCTTGCGGTTAGGGTCATCAATATGTCTTGCCCACTGGCCGATGCACGGTCCGCATGCATTTGCCAGCACTACGCCGCCAACACTTTCAAAATCGTTTATAAAACCGTCTCTTTCTATTGTGAAACGCACTTGCTCTGAACCAGGCGTTATCGTGAATTCGCTGTTTGTTTTCAGGCCTTTGCTCACCGCGTCTTTTACGATGGAAGCGGATCGCGATATGTCTTCATAGGAAGAATTCGTGCAACTCCCTATCAACGCCACTTCAAGTTTGTCGGGCCATCCATTTTTTTCTACGGCATCTTTCATCTTTGAGATTGGCGTTGCAAGGTCTGGCGTAAAGGGGCCATTCACGTACGGTTCAAGCTGGCTGAGATCCAGCTCGAGAACCTGGTCATAATATTTTTCCGGGCTTTCATACACCTCGATATCCGGCCGCAGATGTTCCATGATTCCGTTTGCGAGGTTTGCAACATCTTCACGGGCAGTGGCTTCAAGATAAGCAGCCATCTTGTTATCATACGCAAATAAGGAGCACGTTGCACCGATCTCTGCGCCCATATTACAGATCGTTGCTTTACCTGTTGCACTTAAACTATCGGCACCGTCTCCGAAATATTCAACAATAGCGCCTGTTCCGCCTTTCACAGTAAGCTGTCCGGCCACCCAAAGTATAATGTCTTTAGCGCTCGTCCAGCCGCTCATCTTTCCGGTAAGTTTTATGCCGATCAATTTTGGCCATTTCAATTCCCAGGGCAGGCCAGCCATCACATCGCAGGCATCGGCGCCCCCTACTCCGATCGCGATCATACCTAAACCGCCGGCATTCGGAGTATGGCTATCGGTTCCGATCATCATCCCGCCGGGGAACGCATAGTTCTCGAGCACTACCTGGTGGATGATACCGGCACCCGGTTTCCAAAACCCAATTCCATATTTATTCGAAACCGACGCAAGAAAATCATACACTTCTTTATTCACCTGGAGAGCGGTAGCAAGGTCTTCTTTCGCTCCAACCTTCGCCTGAATTAAATGATCGCAATGCACGGTAGATGGCACAGCTACTTTTGGTCGCCCTGCCTGCATGAATTGCAGCAACGCCATCTGTGCCGTTGCATCCTGCATCGCAACACGGTCCGGCGCAAAATTTACATACGTCTTTGCACGCTCAAAAACTTCCAGGCTTTGTCCTTCCGAAAGATGCGAATACAGGATCTTCTCCGCCAGCGTTAAAGGACGTCCAAGCGTTTTACGCGCGGCAGCGATCCTGGCCGGCATGTGCTCATATACATTTTTGATCGTTTCAATATCAAATGCCATATTCTATGATTTAACTTTAAGCTTTAAAAACACTGCACCACCTTTTTCGAGATGACGAATGCCGCGGAAAACCAGGTAAAAATCTCAAGCGGTTATGCGCTGTTTAATTGGCGTGCCTTCCGGCAATGAAAAACAATTGCGCAGCGCGGCAAATTTACATGAAAGAACACTTTAGCCGCCTGTGTTTTTTAAAAGATAATTTTTTAAATTGCAGTCATGTACAGATTGAAACAGCTTATAGAATGGCGGGCTTTTGGGGTTTGTACAGCACTGGGAGAAAAGCTGGGTATCTCTACCAGCCGGATAAGAATGTGGTTCATCTACATTACTTTTCTTACGCTGGGCTCGCCACTTATCATTTATATGGTAATGGCGTTCTGGCTAAATATGAAACGATACATGCTGTCTGCCAGGCGGAATCCGCTTAAATACCTATAAACACGCTTTGATTAAGATCGAATATTCCTACACAAACTTCAACGAGTTGTTGAGGCATGTTGCGTCGT
Source organism: Parafilimonas sp. (assembly GCA_035631175.1). Lineage (GTDB taxonomy): Bacteria > Bacteroidota > Bacteroidia > Chitinophagales > Chitinophagaceae > Parafilimonas. The sequence goes on along the minus strand of DASQJI010000629.1, from coordinate 4,500 downwards.
CGCTGCACCTAAAGCTGAAAAATAATTCCGCTTTATTATCACCCTCCATTGGTGAAGGAAGTGTTGAAGCAATGGTTTTGAAAAATGGCCTCCAGCTCATGTTGTTTGACTACACTTTAAAAGAAGAGGTGCTTTATCATCGCAAGAAAGCTAACCGCGATTTCTATCTCATTCGGATTGATGATGCAGCGGATCAAAAGGATGTTGTTAAGTCCTCGCTTTTATTCTCGCATGTAATGAATGAATGGTTTTATCTTGCTCCGGCTAACACAAGGGTGAGGCACCTGCATATCCTGTTTTCAAAAGATTGGCTGCGGGATCTGCTGGTGAATGAACCAAAGGGAGAAATGATCATGGCAAACCTCTTACTCAATGTGCCTTTATACCATTACGAACTTTTCGATTCCGAATATCGCAGGCTGTTGAATGATATTTTGCTTATGAAAAAAGACCCGATGCTTAATGAGTTCACGATACACAACCGCGTGATGCTGATAGTTGAGCGCCTTCTCACGCGATACTATCGCAAGATCACGGAGACGGGCAGGTCAATACGCGCATCACCCGACGAACTGCAGCGACTGAAACATGTTGAATCTGAAATACTCAAAGATTTTTCTTTTACGCCGCCAAATATTAACCAGCTTTCGCGGATGGCTGCGATGAGTCCGTCTAAACTGAAACAGATGTTCAAAGAAGTGTTTGGTATGCCTGTTTATCAATACTATCAAAAACACAGGTTACAGCGGGGCAAGGCGATGCTTATCACAAAAAAATATTCTTTGAAGGAAGTGGCGACTGAGCTTGGTTACACACACGTGAAAGACTTCTCGAAAGCCTTTTGCAAACATTTCGATCAACTGCCTGAAGAGCTGATCAGACAGTAACGCGAGCACCGTGTATTAACGTCGACATAAAAAATAACCGGAAAGAGGCCTATCATTAACGCTTGAAAAACCAACCAACGCAATTTGTACATAGAACACAGCGCCTATAACGCCGCGCAGATCCTGCAATTGTTTGCACATTGCTTCGGCGGGCGCACAACTGACGATCACTTCGAGGTACCGCCTTTGTATGGTGAAGGACAGTTACATGCATTCAATTTTTCGGGCGGTATGTCAGCGCTGATTTCTGAGCTGCGACTGAATGAACGGCTTCTCATAAAACGGAACAGGCATTCGACTGCACAGGATTTTGTGCTTCAGTTCAACGAGATCGCAGAAACGCCAGCCACCACCGATCCGGGCATTGCATCCGCGCAGTCTTCTGACCATCGCAGGAGCGTCGTACGATTATCGAGTTCTTTGAAGGCTGCCGAAACTGAATTCCTGGCGGGTTACCGCGTCCGCGCGATCACGATCATTTTCAACAAACAGGCTTTATTAAACTTGCTGGATTTTGACGCGATTGAAAAATTCATCGGGACTTTTTTTTCCCTATACCTGAAAAAAAATTTTGTGGCTGCGATCGATGCAGAATCCCGCCTGGTGATGCAGGATTTATTTCGGGACATTTATACGCATCCGCTGCAAAATCTGTTTGTGGAGAACAGGATACTGTTGTTACTCGAAAAATTCATGCACAATTTTATCGTAAAAGAACAGCACACTGCGAAGAAACTGCAATTTAAAGAGGAGGAAATAAGCCGGTTGGTGAAAGCTGAAAATACGTTGCTTGAGGATTTCGGGAAGTTGCCTCCAACAATAAGTCAACTGTCGAAGTTGTGTGCCATGAGTTCTACAAAATTCAAAAACGATTTCAAGATACTCTACGGACTTCCGGTATACGAGTACTATCAAAAAAACCGGATGGCATATGCGCGTGGTTTAATACAGGGCGGTGATTACTCGATCAAAGAAGTTGGCATGATGATCGGTTACAGTAACCTCGGTCATTTTGCCGCGGCGTTCAAAAGAGAATATAATATGTTACCGAGCGAATGGTTGCATGCAAACAAGCTACACCCGTTAGTAAACGAATCCGCTTATCCATTCACCGGATCATAAAGCCTTTCTCAATTTCACCAATTGTTCCAGCAGCGGCTCCAACAGGCCCAGTTGCAACATGTTTGCCCCGTCGCTTTTTGCGATGGAAGGGCTCGGGTGTGTTTCGATGAACAAACCATCTGCGCCGGCAGCAATAGCGGCTTTGGCGATTGTGCCGATCAGTTGAGGATTGCCACCTGTTACCCCGCTTGTTTGATTGGGTTGTTGCAAACTGTGTGTGCAATCCATCACTACAGGAACAGCATGCTCTTGCATCCAGGGAATGTTACGATAATCAACAACGAGGTCCTGGTATCCGAAGCTGTTGCCTCGCTCGGTTAAGATAATTTTTTCATTTCCTGCATTCCTTATTTTTTCGGCGGCGAATTTCATCGAGGGCCCGCTTACAAACTGCCCTTTTTTTACGTTCACAATCCTGCCAGTGTCTGCCGCTGCGATCAGAAGGTCAGTTTGCCGGCACAAAAAAGCAGGTATCTGAAGTACGTCAAGATATTTGGCAGCCATTGCAGTTTCGTCGTGCGCGTGTACATCAGAAACCACGGGCAGTGAAAAGGTCTCACGTATCTTCTTAAGCAGCTTTAACGCAGCCTCGTCGCCGATGCCGGTAAATGAATTTGAGCTGGTCCTGTTTGCTTTCCTGTAACTGGATTTGAATATGTAGGGAATGCCAAGGCGGGCGCAAATGGGTGCAACCTTTGAGGCAACTTCGATCAGCAACTCTTCGCTTTCAACAACGCATGGTCCCGCGATGAGGAAGAAATTATTTTCATCATATTGCTGGTTTGCGAAGAGCTCTTTCAAATAAGCTGGTAACATAAAAGCGAATGTACGATGTCAATGGTCAATGGTGAATAGTGAATGGTGCACTAATCTCAAGTGTGGATGATGAAGCTGCGTTTAAAATCGTAAATTTAAATCGTACATCGTAAATGCTATTTCCCATTTACATTTGCGGCATAAGCCAACTTAGCTCAGCTGGTAGAGCATTTCATTCGTAATGAAAGGGTCGTCGGTTCGAATCCGATAGTTGGCTCATAACCTTGTTTAGCTGAGTGGTAGAGAATCCCGATCGTATTGGGAGGGTCGTCGCTGCCCGACTGACGTCGTTCGGGCGGGGGTTCCCAGCCTGTCGGCTGGCAGGGAAGCCGATAGTTGGCTCAAAGAATTTTGCTTAGCCCGGCTTGAGGGCATCGCGATAAAAAATCTGAAAACAAGATCGTATGGTAGCTGCTTTGCGTGAAAAGTTCAACCGGGAGTTCACTCCGAAAAAATATCACGACTATCTTGAAGAACTTAATTCAGCTCATCCAGGCGATCTCGAATTCAGGGTTGCAGAAACTCCCATATTCGTCGATAGAGCATTCAAAGAGAAAATTCTTTCTGCCTGTGAAAGCATAGTTGATGTTATCACGCAGCCTGATTTCTTATCGATCACGTCGCGTGCAGTGCCTGAAGATCTGAATGTGCCAAATGAAACCGATCGGCCTGAATTCATTGCCTTTGATTTTGGAATATGTGAAAATGAAAAAGGTGAACTCGAGCCACAGCTTATAGAAATGCAGGGCTTTCCTACATTATTTGCTTACCAGGTGTGGGACGATGAGATCACACGAAAACATTTCAAGATACCGTCGAACTACAGCGCTTATTTGAACGGCTTCGAAAAAGAATCGTACTTACAATCGTTGAAGGAGATCATTGTGGGAGATTATGATCCCTCTAACGTCATCCTGCTCGAAGTTTTACCGCACCGGCAAAAAACAAGGATCGACTTTTATTGCACGCACGATTATTTGCAGATCCCGGTGGTTTGTATAACAGAGCTGATAAAAGAAGGGAAAAAGTTATTCTATTTAAAAAATGGGAACAAAACCGAAGTGAAGCGCATCTACAACCGCGTGATCTTCGACGATCTTCAAAAACAGGAGCCTGCTATCCAGGAGAAAGGCAAGATATTATTTGAAGAATTGGATGTAACCTGGGTGCCGCATCCAAACTGGTTTTATCGGATCAGCAAATACACGATACCTTTCATACGCCATCCTTATATACCCGAAACGCGATTTCTGAGTGATGTAAAAACAATTCCTGACGACCTTGAAAATTACGTGTTGAAGCCTTTATTCTCGTTTGCGGGGCAAGGCGTGGTGATAGATGTAAAAAGAGAAGATGTGGACGCGGTAAAAGATCCGCATAACTGGATACTGCAGCGAAAAGTAAAATACGCGAGTGTTATTAAAACGCCGGACGAAGGTGCAAAAGCGGAGATCAGGATGTTTTATTTCTGGAAACATGGAGCGCCGCGGCCGGTGGCAACGACTAACCTCGCGCGTCTTAGTAAAGGAAAAATGATCGGCGTTCGTTACAACCAGGACCGTGAATGGGTGGGAGGGAGCCTGGTGTTTTTTGAAAAATAGAACAGGATCTGTGATGTATAATGTATGATCTCTGATCTCTGATCTCTGATCTATGATGTGTAGAACAGACATGC
>DASQJI010000628.1:0-1711 GCA_035631175.1 Parafilimonas sp. | reverse complement strand
AATCAAAACTTTTAGCATCTTACGTGAAGACAGCCTGATTTATAGGTTTGGCTTAAAGGAAACAGCTTACATTTATCATGGCTGTTGGCAGTAAACAGGCTCGGTTCATATGCTATGAAGAAATTTTTTTCGGGCTTCTTCTATTCTTTACCTGTGCAACTGGTGCTTATCCATTTCAGGCGATACCAGGTGCTTCTTCTTTTCTGGTTCATTCTCTTCGCAACAATAAGCGGCCATTTTTTAAAACCTTACGGTGCCGACTCACTGATGCTCGCGCCGGAATATTTAGGCAAGGTCAGCGCGCTGAGTACAGCTTTTGTGGGATTTGCGGTCGCAGGCTTTATCATGAGCTGGAATATTACCACGTTCATCCTGCACACGAGACATATTAAGTTCCTTGCGACAACGGCGCAGCCCTTTTTAAAGTATTGCATCAACAACGCCGTTATCCCGATCATATTTCTGTTGTGTTATTTCTTTTACGCGATACATTATCAACGCCATGAGGAATTATCATCTTCCCTCGAAATACTCGCACTGATAGGTGGTTTCCTAGGAGGATTTATTTTATCTATCGCCATCGCCTTTTTTTATTTTTTCGGGACCGACAAAAATATTTACAGGAAAATGTCGACCGACATTAACTCTGCGAATGAAAAATATGAGCGGGCAGCGCGTATAATTAAAAGGACTCATAAAGAAAGAGGCGAAATGCGGGTTGATTGGTTTTTGAGCGCCACATTTGGATTGCGTAAACCACGTAATGTTCGCCACTACAGTCACGAATTCCTGGATTCAATTTTTAAGCGCCATCACATCGCTGCTATCCAGGCTGTGTTCCTTGCTTTCCTGATGCTTATTCTTATCGGGCTGTTTTCTGAAAGCAGGTTTTTTCAGATCCCCGCAGCAGCCAGTATCACTCTTTTCTTTACCATACTTATAGCTGTGGCCGGAGCGCTGTCGCTTTTTTTGGGCAATTGGAGCATACCGATTGTTTTAAGCCTCTACCTGCTGGTGAACTGGTTGTTCCAGGAAAACATCATTGATCCGCGCAACAAAGCATATGGATTAAACTACAACACTCCGCATCGCCCGTCTTACAACAAAGACACGCTTGCTCATTTGATGAATGATTCAAATGTGGCAAAAGATAAATCGGAATTTACTTCCATCCTCAACAATTGGAAACAACGGCAGGGAACGGAAAAGCCGGTAATGTTCATTGTTGATGTGAGTGGTGGCGGTAACAGGAGCGCTGCATTTACAATGAACGTGTTGATGAAGCTCGATTCATTAACTGCCGGAAAATTTTTTCAGCATACTTTCCTGATAAGCGGGGCATCCGGCGGCATGATAGGAGCTGCATACTTCAGGGAGTTGTACCTCGAAAAGCAGCTTGGAAAGATCAACACCTTGCAAGAAAAGCAATACATCGATAATATCTCGAAGGACCTTTTAAATCCGGTTTTTTCTTCGCTGGTTACACGCGATATGATTGGCCCTTTGCGCAAATTTAAACTCGGTGAAAATTCATATATACGCGACCGCGGCTACGCTTTCGAACAAAAATTAAATTCCAATACAAAAGGCGTATTGAACAAAAAGATCAGCGATTATTTTTTGCCCGAACAACAGGGTGTTATCCCTGCGATGTTTTTCAGTTCAGCAATCACCCGGGATGGAAGAAAGCTGTTGGTATCAACACACCCTG
>DASQJI010000627.1:0-2211 GCA_035631175.1 Parafilimonas sp. | reverse complement strand
TATTGGGCTATCAACCGGGTTAGCCTGTGTAATATTGATCTTATTATGGGTAGCAGATGAGGTGAATATAAATAAGTTCAACCAAAATGATGACCGGCTTTACCAGGTGGAGCAAGTGACTTCCGATGGTAATGCTGCAATTCCAAACACACCGGGTGTCTTAGCCGCTTCTTTGAAAAAAGAAATGCCTGAAGTGGAGGACGCTGCATCGGTTATTCCTTCGACATGGTTTTCAAACAAAGGCTTATTTTCTTTCCATGATCAGCATATCAGGGCCGATGCTGAATTTGTAAGCGGCGACTATTTCAAAATATTTCCGCTTGATTTTGCCGATGGAAACGAGAATCAGCTCTACGCATCGAAAAATAATGTCGCCATATCGCGGCAACTGGCTTTGAAATTATTTGGCACCACCACCAACATCATTGGCAAATCAATCGAATGGAACCAGGAAAATTTTAATGGGGATTACCTTATCGTCGGGCTGTTTGAAAAATTGCCTTCCAATTCTACAATACAGGCCGACGCCATTTTCAATTATGCTCAATTTTTCGAAAAGAATCCCAAGCTGTTAAAATGGACGAATAATGACCCAAGCACGTATGTTCTTTTGAAAAAAGGAACAGATGCAAGTGCGTTCAATAAGAAAATTGCGGAGTTCGTGAAAAGAAAAAGTGATGAATCGAAAGAAGTATTGTTCGCCCAGCGGTTTTCTGACACCTATCTCTATAACCACTATGAAAATGGTGTGCCTTCCGGCGGCCGCATAGAATATGTCAGGCTGTTTTCAGTTGTAGCTATTCTCATTCTATTTATTGCTTGTATCAACTTCATGAATTTGTCCACTGCAAGGGCGTTAAACAGGATTAAGGAAGCAGGCATTCAAAAGATCGTAGGCGCAACGCGTCGTTCGCTTATTGTTCAATATATGTCCGAATCCGTCTTAATGGCATTCTTATCGCTGCTGTTATCGATCGGAATTGTAAAGCTGTTGCTTCCCGTTTTCGCACAGATAACAGATAAGCATCTCACGCTCCATTTCGACGGCGGCATGCCACTCGCATTGATTGCGGTAACTTTTATAACCGGTATAATTTCCGGCTGTTACCCTGCGTTATATGTGTCTGCCTTCAGACCGGCTTCTATATTAAAAGACAAACTAAAAAGCGGAGGCGGTGAAGGAGGGGTGCGGAAAGGATTACTGGTATTTCAATTCTCAATCTCTATTATTCTTATCGTTGCAGTAATGGTGATCTACCGTCAAATGCAGCTGATACAAACCACAAACCTCGGCTATAACCGCGAACATGTGATCTATTTTGACAAAGGCGGAAAATTATCAGATAACCCTGACGATTATAAACAGGGCGCTGTCTATAGCGACCTGGAAACTTTTCTGCAGCTTGTAAGAAACATACCTGGTGTTGTCGGTGCGTCGAATTTCAGGCATAGCATCGTGAACCGTGATGGAGGTACAACAGATATTCAATGGCAGGGTAAATCGTCTGACGATCAAACATCATTCACCGACATTGCCTGTGGATATGATTTCATCGAAACGCTCGGCATAGAAATGGAACAGGGCAGAAGCTATTCACGCGATTATGGCGCCGATGACAATAAAGTTGTTTTTAACGAGGCTGCTGTAAAAAGCATGGGACTTACCGATCCTGTTGGAAAGACCGTGACCATCTGGGGTGCGCAAAAACAAATAATAGGCGTTACTAAGGATTTTCATTTTCAGTCGCTATATGAAAATATCAAACCTTGTTTTTTTGATCTGAGCATGAATCAACGCGTTTCTAAAATAATCGTACGGGTAAAAGCAGGTGAGGAGAAAGCAACCATTGACAGGCTCCAAAAATTTTATAAACAATATACCGGCGAAGCGCTCGATTACAAATTTCTTGACGCTGATTACCAGGAGCTGTATTCATCTGAGCAACGAGTTGCAGCTTTATCGAAATATTTCGCCGGATTAACGATCATTATTTCCTGTCTCGGTTTATTTGGCCTTGCGGCGTTCACAGCGCAGAAACGACAAAAAGAAATCGGCATTCGCAAAGTCGTCGGAGCAACCACAAGTCGCATTGTTTTGATGTTGTCAAAAGATTTTTTGAAGCTTATACTTGTGGCGCTGGTGGTTGCATTCCCGGTTTCATGGTGGGCGATGAGCAGCTGGCTACAAAGTTTTGCCTATCGCATCAACAT
>DASQJI010000626.1:0-14590 GCA_035631175.1 Parafilimonas sp. | reverse complement strand
GTGAACTGCGTGGCGATTTGCTGTGTAACAAAAGGATCGTTGGCCGCGGATAAATTTTCCCGGCTGAAATAGCCATTCGTATATATCGTCTGCAAAAATCGAAAAACCTCAACGGCATATTTGTTGTCAAACGAGGCCCTGTTATCTTTTATCAGCGGAGCGCCGCCGGAAGCAGCGAGATACAGCGGATAGAAATTAAAAAGCCGTTGGAACCAGATCTCCTTTACTTCAGTGTAACCAAACCATTTTTGCACGCCTTTCATCTCGACGCTTTTCTTGAAAGTTTCAGCGTCTTCCAGGTATTTGCTGTATGTAGTCGGTAAATCGTGAATTCCGTTATCTGCAAAAAGGTTCTTATTATAAAACGTCATGAATGGATTTACTTTCCACGGCACCTGGTAGATATGGCCATCAGCAGATGTGATCTCTTTAATAGTTGAACTGTCGCAACGTTCCTCAAGGAACTGCAGAAAACCTTCTAACGTATCAAGCGGGATCAGCACACCTGCGCGTGCATACATCTCTACGTTACCCTGCCACATGTTCGCATAAATGTCGGGTGTTGTTTTTCCAACAACAGCGGCAAGAATTACTTCTTCGCTGGATTGCCCTTCGGGGATGGGCTGCACGTGAACTGACTTTGGATACTTGTTGTTCCAGTTGTTTGTGATGGCCGTGCAAAACTGTATTTCTCTCGGATTATTAGAACACCAGAACAGTAACTGCGTATTTTTTTCCTGCTGAGTTGTGCAGGAACTCAATAGAAAGAAAATGACGATGATAATATACTGGCGCAAACAAATAACCACGGGAAAAAAATAAAAATTGTTCATGAAAAACCCCACAGGTAAGAGGCTGTGGGGTTTTTCCGACGGGATGCTTAAAAGTTAAAGACTTTTTTGATTTTCAAAAATTGATTTAACCTGGGGACCATCCAATACTACGTTATAAAACATTACATCGTCTATGTCTCCCGAAAAGAAGCCGCCCCAATTTACGTAGTTATCACTTCCATCAACTGTTGAGTATTCACTGGTAGGTAAATCCTGGCCTATTACGAAATTAACAGGGCCTGCCAACGCTACCGGATTACCAGGTGCATCATTGCCAGTCCATGATTTTACTAAATCACCATTAATATAAAAATTCATTTCACCCGGTTTAAAAGTAACTACCACATGATACCAGGTCTCGTTATCCAATACAGCAGTTTCATCATCCTGATTAACGTAACCGGTATCTCCAGCAGTACGTACAGTTCTGACCGTAAAGAATATTTTGTTGGCAAGCTGGTATTGCAGTTTATAACCATACCAACGGTCCAAAGACACCAAAGTGTAGGTATCTGCATTTAATGTTCGACCGCCCGGTGATTTTTTACACCAAAGACTGATAGACATCTGTTGTGGATTGAGCGAAGTAGTAAAAGGCACCTCTATATTACCTCCATTGTCAAAATGATATGCCATCGCTGAGCGTCCAAAACGATCGGCTGTAAGGGTAGGATTTCCAGCTCCGTAATAAGCGTGTCCCTGTGTAGCAACACCGTTGCGGCCGTTCCCGGATGAGTCGTTTGGATTACCATTGAATTTCCAGAATCCCATCAGGTTGGCTGCTGAAATTTCTTTAATAAGATGTGATTTATAAGTTTCTATCGCCGCGTGGACATTAGCGGTTGCACTTGTTACCTGTGCTTGTGTAACTGCTGCATCGGCCACAACTCCGGTTCCCGCGTCTATTGCCGTTTGAAGGGCAGCTTTTGAACCAACTTCATACTGCCCGGGCTTGGTGCCTTCTACAGTTCCATCGTATAAAGATTGTGCTACATCAATCGTATCCTGCAGGGCGGTTTTATCAGGTGGTGGTGGCGGATTGGAATCATTCTTACTGCATGCAGCAAAAACAATTGCTAAGAGTAAACTAAATAAGACTGCGGTCTTAAGAAACTTAAAACTAAGAAGTGATTGTTTCATGATAATCTAATTTTTTGATTGTTTAAAAAAATGAAAGCGTATTAATGCAGGGCTTTGTTCCTGTCTCTCTCGCTTTGCGGTATCGGAAAATTTTTGTTTACAGAATAATTAAAATTTGGCTTGTCTGCCAATGCTTGTGTAGCGTAAGTTTCTCCCCATCGAATCATGTCGAAATAGCGATGAAATTCGAAGCCAAGCTCTACACGCCTTTCGTGTTGCAAAGAGCGCCGCACATCTACCTGGTTGGTGTAGCTAACATCCGGTAAAAGACCGTCCGGAATTGTTCCAAAGCCAGGCAGGGTATTATCATACAGGTAACTTTCCCTTGCACGTTTTCTAACTTCATTAAGCGGCGCTAATGCTTCTGAGCTGCGCCCCAACTCATTGAGCGCTTCCGCATACCAAAGGAGCACATCGGCGTACCGTATGTCAACATAATTGAGATTTCCGTCGCCTTTTAGATTTTTAGGGATCTCCGAAAAAGGTTGCTGATGCTTTTTAGTCAAATAACCGGTGGGAGACCAGTCCTTGCTGAATATTTCACCATTGTACCAGGGCATACTGTCGCGCCCAACAGTGTAATCCAATCTTGGATCATAAACTCCGGAGGCAGTCTTCTCGAATTCATCTACAAAACTCTGCGTTGGCGCATCGAATCCGTATCCTGCGTCAACACGTGGAGCAAACCATTGATTCAGCACATTGCCGGTGAATGGAGCCTGTTGAGTTAAATGCTGAATTTCAAATACAGATTCTGAATTATTTTCAAAGTTTACATTGAAGTTTTCATTATACACCGGCATTAAACTGTAGCGGCCACTTTTAATTACCTCGTCGGCCTTGTCAGCTGCCGGTTGCCATTTACCCTCGAACAAATATGCTTTGGCCAATAAAGCGGTGGCGGCGCCAGAAGTAGCACGGCCCACATCGGTTCCCGAATAAGCAGGCGGAAGATGTGTTGCCGCATCAATAAGGTCTGGCTCGATAACTGTTTCAAAAATTGTTGCTACCGGGGATTGAGGTATCTGCAACTGATCGGCATTTAGTGGCTCGAGCACAACCGGAACGTCGCCGAAAATATTAACGAGCGTAAAGTAATACCAGGCACGCAAAAATTTCGCTTCGGCTAAAATTCTCGCCTGGAGATCTTTGTCCATATCTATCGGCGGTACCTTTGCCAACACAAGATTAGCACGGGTAACACCTTCATAGAGGAGCGCCCATTCGTATTCCAGGTTGCCGTTAATTGGCGTGATATTGAACTCATCGATCAAACCAATGTCCGCCTGGTCACCTGGATCACCGCCTTTCGCCGCATCATCAGACGCCACATCGCCAAACACCCATAAACGATTATGAGTAGTAGAAAAAGCCAAAGGCTGGTAAGCCGCATTAATCGCTAATATTGCCTGCGCCTGCGTTTGATAAAATTCCGTTTCCGGATAAACTCCTTCCAGATCTTTTTCAAGAAATTTTTTGCATCCGGTTGTTGAAAACACCACGAGTGCAATTAATCCGCGGTAAACAATATCTTTTTTCATTGGTAAATCATTTGCGTTTTTTACTTCATATCTTTTGAAGCTGGAAACATTGATTGTGCGTGGTGACTTCTGAGTAATTAAACACTCACTGCCCACAGAAAGACGCACAAAATATTTTCAGCATTTTTTTCGGTTTCAAAAACTAAGATTCACACCTATCACATAGCTGCGGGCGCTTGGATAGGTTCCCCAATCGATACCCGCTGCAATATCTCCGCGATATGGTTCATTATTCAGGTTATCACTCGTGTGCATTTCCGGATCAAGTCCGGTATATTTTGTGAATGTTACCAGGTTTTCTCCCGTTACATAAATCCGTAACCCTTTCATACGCCATCTGCTCATCGTTTCGCCGGAGAAGCTGTAACCTATCTGCAGGTTTTTTAGCCGCACATAGGAGCCGTCTTCCAGGAAACGACTGGAAGGCGTTTTGTTATTGGTTGATCCCAGCCAGGAAACTCTTGGCATAGTATTACTGGTTCCTTCGCCGGTCCAGCGCTCGTCGTATACACGTTGGGTCAGGTTGAAGGGGCGATAAAATCCTTCAATGTCGTGGTTTACCTGCAGGTATAATTTATTACCGTAGGCACCCTGGAAAAAAATGGAGAGATCAAAATTGCTGTATGAAAAGTTTGTCGTTAATCCGTAAATAAATTTGGGTATCGCACTTCCTAAAAACGTTCTGTCCTTTTCATCAATGACTCCGTCGGCGTTTTGATCTTTAAATTTTACGTCGCCCGGCCTTATATAAGAGCCCTGGTACGCATGCTTGAATATGTCGTCATTGTTTTGGAAAATGCCTTCCATCTCGAGTAAATAAAACGAACCAATTGGTTGACCTACGGTGGTTAGTGTTGCGTCCACACCATTATCAATCCGTCCACCCGGAATGGGTGCACCATTTTCAAGCAATAAAACTTTATTGGCGAGTGTCGCAAAGTTTGCATTGATCTCGTAGTGGAAACGACCGGCGTTATTATTATAATTCAGTTCAAGTTCCAGGCCTTTGTTCTCCACTTCACCTGCATTAGCATAAGGCGTCGTCGCGCTGCCGCCGATTAAAGGCAACGGTATAGGAATCAGCATATCTGAAGTTCTCTTAACGTAATAGTCTACGGTCAGGTTCAAGTGATTGTCCAATACACCAAGGTCGAGGCCTACATCAGCCTGGGTAGAAGATTCCCATTTCACATTTCCGTTTCCGCGCGTTGAAATGGTGTAACCAGAATTGCTTGCCTGTGGTTGACCAAAAACATAATTGTATCCGCTGCCGATAATAGACGCCCACGGGTAGTTAGTAATATCCTGGTTGCCTAACTGTCCAAAGCTTGCTCTTAATTTAAGCCTTGAAATAGCCTGGAAATTATCCTGCATCCATTTTTCATTATTTATATTCCACCCAGCCGAACCGGAAAAGAAATTACCGTACCTGTTGTCAGCTGAGAAACGTGAAGAGCCGTCCCGTCTTATGCTACCGGATAGCAGGTAGCGGTTTTTATATGCATAGTTGACGTTTCCAAAAAGTGAAAAAAGCGCCCATTCCTGTTTCCCTTCAAATACATTTTGCGAATTGATGTTTAGACCGTTGCCTAAATAACGGAGACTGCCTATCTGGTCAGGAAAATTGTGGTCTGAACCGCCGTGTATTGTGTTTGTATTACTGATCGCTTCCGTACCAACGATCATATTTAAATTGTGAGCGCCGCTAAATGTTTTATTATACCTGAGTGTATTATTCCAGATGAAGTTTATATTGTTGGCGCTGCTTACGGTCAGCCTGCTCGGGCTGTTGATACGTAAATTTGTTCCGTAGTTTTCATCAAAACGTTTTGCATCTGTCATGATGACGTCCAGGCCGACATCTGTTTTAAACTTCAAATTGCTCATGATCTTATATTCGATGTAGAAGTCTCCAAACGCACGATATTGTTTTTCCTTGTTATCCATTTTTTCTGCAAGGGCTACGGGGTTATACCCGTCACCAAAAAAATTGGGATACAGAGGAAGATCCGAGTAGCTGCCATCCTCATTAAAGATGGGTATAGGAGGTGTGCGAAATAAAGCATAACGCACAACGCTTCCACCATTGCCGCCATAACCATCGCCTGAGCTGCCAATGATATTTCTGTCAGAATAGGAGAGCGTGATATTATTTGCAATGCTGATTTTATCACTGAGGTCAATATTCAATTTTGAGCGCACGGAGTAACGTTCATACCACGAGTTAAGAATGATTCCTTCCTGCTTAAAATAGTTAGCCGAAATGTAATACAAGGTTTTTTCGTTGCCGCCTGTAACCGATAACTGGTGGCTTTGTATCAGTCCTTCCTGGAAAATTGCATCTAACCAATCCGTATTAGCCATTGCAATAGTGTCAGGTATGGGCTTGCGCTTTAATGTAGAATTCGTAATATCCACGTTATCATTCGCCACTGCTTCATTATATAGTTGTACATATTCGGGTGTGTTCAGCATGGCAGGTAAGTCTCCATGCGTTTGTACGCCCACGTATCCTGAATAATTAAACTGAGGTGTTCCTTTTTTACCGCCTTTGGTGGTAATTACAATCACACCATTGGCAGAACGCGCACCGTAAATAGATGCAGAGGCAGCATCTTTTAATATAGTGATGGACTCAATATCGTTCGCCGAAAGAAAATTAATACCATCCTTTGTCGGGATGCCATCGATGATGAAGAGCGGGTTATTATCATTGATCGTACCCACGCCGCGTATTCTTACCGCAACCCCTTCACCGGGTTGACCAGTAGATTGCGTAATACGAACACCCGATGCTTTTCCCTGCAGCGCCTGGTCAACATTTCCAACGGGTGATTTGGCAAGACTTCCAACATTCACAATTGAAACAGCACCCGTGAGCTCCGAACGCCTTTGGGTTTGATAACCCACTACAACCACCTCATTCAAGGTTTTATTAAGCTCCTGGATACTAACCTGCAATACGGTTTGTCCACTAACAGAAACTTCCTGTGCTTCATAACCGACGAAAGTTATTATTAGAATTGCGCTGTCTGACGCATCGATAGAAAAATTACCGTCATTATCTGTTAACACACTTGTGTTTGTTCCCTTAACATTAACTGTGGCGCCGGCAAGCGCGTTGCCACTCCCGTCTTTAACCACACCTTTTACCGATAATGGCTTTTTCTTGTTTTCAAGCCCCGTTACCCCGTTGTTGACAAGAATTGTATTTTTATTTTGAATAAATTTTATTCTTGCCTGTGCAGAGACCTTATCCAGCAAAACATTTAAAAGTACTTCACCGGTTGGTAAGGTTAGTCTCTGAGAAACATCAACATCGTTTTCATCATACGCAAAAAAGAACGACGTCTGGCTTTCTACCAGCTTAAAAAATTGTAACAGGGTATTACTGCCTGTTTTAACATTCACATAAACTTTATCCAAATGTTCAACGGCACTTGCTTGCGCGGCAGCCATGTATATAAAAACAAAACAAACGAGCATGGTTACTCTGGAAACGCGCCGGTAATATTGAGACCAAAGAATTGGCATGGCAGCTTGATTTTTATATTCGTTATTTAATTAAGATCGTATCTCCCCTTGCTTCGCGCTCTAAATGTTCGACCCGGCAAATGTTTTCTACAATTTCATCTGCAGTGGCATTGGTGAATTCGGCCGTAAAACGCCAGGCCCCTTTTTTGCTTTGATTGATCACTGTAATACCAAATGCATGTTTAATTTGCCGGGCAACTTCTTCAAAATCTGCCTGGCGAAATACAAAATGATTCGGTATAGAAGCAGCGCCCCGGTTCATCGTTTCTTTAGATAACTTTTTCCCATAGCGTGAATATGTTGCGTTTTCACTGGGACTTAGTACTATCGATTGCAGCGGTGAACCTGATGAGTTAACAGTTTCCACCTGGAGTTTTCCTTCCAATAATTCAACCACCAAAACCGAATCGCCCTGCTGTCTTACATTGAATTTGGTCCCCAGATCGGTGACGACTATATCATCTTCATAAACCGTAAAAGGGTGCGAGGTGTTATGAGTAACAATAAAACCGGCATCGCCGCGCAGGTAAACTTTTCGTTCTTCATCTCCAAAATTTATGGGATAACGCAATGTGCTGTGCGAAGCAAGCGTCACAACCGTGTTGTCGCTCAAGGTAAAAACCAGGGGAATGTTTTCTTTATTATATCTTTCTGTTAAACGCGGCTGTTTCGAACCTGCCTGCCGGAATAGCACGTAACCACCGACACAAAAGATCAGAACAGCAGCAGCACCGACTAATTTTTTCCAGTTCAGAAAACGCACAATAGAAAGAGATTTTGTCAACGGGATAACCTCCGTTTGTATTCCCGCCTTTATTCGCTCTAATTCTGCTTTGTATTCATTTTCGGGAAGCGTCAGCGAAAGCATTTGAAGCATCTCTATTGCTTCCTGCCGTAAGGAAGCTTTTTCGGGATGCCGTAGAAACCATTCTTTCCAAAAAGCCTCGTCCGCTTCATTTTTCTGAAGGCAATAGTTAACGAAAGACTCGTCCATTAGAAGATCTTCTATCCGGAAATCCGTAAAGTCCTTTTTATCCATTTAGTTTAATTTGTAGCAAGGCAGGCGAAGGGTCCTTATACTAGTGGGGTACGTGTTAGAATTTTACCGGGTATTTCGGAAATATATTTTTCCGGGGGGAAGTTCAAGGTTTCAGTCAAATAAATATTCGAATCATTTCACGCATCCGGAACTACATAGTATGCGTGCGCCATTACAATTTAACTGTGAATCTAAACCGGCTGCGACACAAAACCGGGTTGCAGAATTTCAAGAAGGTAATTCTAAAAGAACAAGCAGTTGCATACTTTCCCTCAAACGGCGTAGAGCTTCGTAGATAAGATTGTAAACCGTACGTTGTTTAAGCGACGTTCTTGCAGCTATTTCTGCATAGCTTAATTTTTCAAAGAATTTTAGCCGAATGATCTCCAGTTGTTTTTTTGAAAGCTTGCTTAAAGCTGCACGAAGTTGTTGCTTTTTTTCTTCCGATTGCTGAAAAGCAATTAGGAGCGTTTCATAAGACAATGTGTTCTGCCCAAAACGTTTTATCAGTTCATCTGTGCATTTTTCGCCCTGCAGGCGGCCGAGTTCTTTAAATATTTTCCGGCGGAGCCAGGTAAACAGGTAAGCACCTACATTGATTACCTCTTTATTAATTGCGTCTCGCTTTTTCCATATCTCAAGAAATAAATCCTGGATACAATCCCTGGTCAATTCGCTATTTGCGGTAAGCGAAAAGCCGTAAGAAAACAGTGCCTGATAGTGGCGTTCATAAATGGTAAGAAAAGCATCTGTGTCGCCACCCGCCATACACCTCCACTCGTCCAATATCATTTGCAGGAATCATTGAGACATCGATTTTAATAAGTATGATGTTCGTTAATTACACACAATGTACAACAATTTCAACGGTGGAAATAAATGATTTTACATGTCTGCGCTTGCCGTTGAATTGAAACGAGATGTTCTGTAAAAAATAAAAGCGCAACGTAAATTGAAGCTTTCTCTGTGGTCTGAGTGAAACAAACACGGGCGTACAAGCGTGTTGCTCTATTCAACGGAGCTGCCAGAGCGAATTAACTTTTGAGATCTGCGATTTGAGTTTGAGCGGAACCTCAAAAGTTCGACCTCAAACGGAAAACATTTGTTCCGATCCGAAAAGCAGCAGAGGGGTGTTTTCGCCAACTAACTAACACGCACAGATCAGAACAACGGATCTTTTATTCCCTGACCGTCATTTCGGAAAATTTAGCCAGGCTGCCGTATTTTTACTTTTTATTCAGGATGTTATAAAAAAATAAAGAAAAAAGTAAGGCAACTATCTCTAACGAATGGTCGTTAAATAAAAAAATAATTCCATCATACAGCAACCAGCTATACAAGTAACGGACGACCACTCCCTGCAGAAGAGTATTCTGAAGGTCGTTGCTTATTTTGACATTTTTTCTTATCCGGTAACGTTTGAGGAGATCACTTTTTTTCTCGACCGGCCCGCGAGTGAACTCGACATTGTCGCTGCATTAAAAGCTGTGGTACAGTCGGGAGTCTTGTACCAGCTCAATCATTTCTATTCAATAAGAAATGACGCAGCGTTGATAGAACGCCGTTTGAACGGCAACAACCTTGCCGCAGCGCACATGAAGAAAGCGCAGTCAGTCGCGCGGCTCTTGTCATGGCTGCCTTACGTGCGAGGCATTGCGATCTCCGGCTCTTTGTCGAAGAATTTTGCCGATGAAAACTCAGACCTGGACTTTTTTATCATCACTGCAGCAAACCGTTTATGGATAGTGCGCATAGTTTACTCGATAATATACAAATTTGCTTCTCTTGCAGGCGTGACGCATTGGTTTTGCCTGAACTATTTTGTTGATGAGCTCGGCCTTGAGATCAAAGAACGCAATATTTTTACTGCAATAGAATTATCAACGCTCATGCCTGTGAGGGGGGCGGATGTTTTCCGCAGTTTGTTTCACACAAATAATTGGGTGGAAAAATATCTGCCTAATTACATGCCCAACTACAGTTGTCTGAAAGAAAAGCCGGCCTCAATCGTTAAGCGCTTAGCCGAATGGGCTATGAATTTTGAATATGGGAATACACTGGATGATAAATTGCAGGTATTATTTCAAAAACGATTTGAAAGGCAAACGACAGCAAATAAGAAAAGCGAAAAAGGATTAACGATCGGCGCCTACGAAGCCGGCAAGCACATATGCAAACCGATGCCGGAATATTTTCAACCAATGATCTTAAAAAAGTTCGAGGAGCGATTTAAGATGGTCGAACAAAAATTCCACGCACACCTAACAAGCCTGGAGAAAATTTTAGTACCAAATTTTGATGAATGAGCGGAACAAACCTGATCAGCGTTATCATCCCAATGTACAATGCGGAGGACACTATTTATTCAACACTAAGTTCTATAAAGTCGCAGACCGAAGGGAAGTTTGAGATCATCATCGTGAATGACGGATCAACCGACAACTCGCTCGTTGAAGTGTATTCATTTAAAAAGGCGCACCCTGAACTCGCTGTTATAATCGTAGACAAAATGCATGAAGGCGTTTCAGCCACAAGGAACACAGGACTTCGAATCGCAACGGGCGATTACATTGCTTTTCTTGATGCGGACGATGAATGGCATCCGGAAAAAACAACTAAACAATTGACTGTACTTAAAGAAGTACCTGAGGCTGATTTTGTAGGGTGCTTGTATAAACCAATTTCAGTTCGTGCATTGCTGAAGAGTTTCGAACAGCTAAAGCAGATCACTTCAAAGGATATGCTATTTAAAAATTTCTTTCAAACGTCGACGGTTATTATGAAGCGGCGGGTGTTTGATGCAGTTGGCTATTTTGAAAAAACGATCTCGTACGGAGAGGAGCGACATTATTTTTTGCGCGTGTCAAAGACATTTCCCTGCATGCTGATAAATGAAAATCTTATTAATTACGGCAATGGCAAGCGTGCATTTGGTCAGAGCGGCCTGTCGGCGAATTTACTGCAAATGGAGATCGGGGAATTGAAGAGCCTTGTTTATGCATACCGCGTTTTGGATATGCCTTTTGCCACTTGTTGCAACGCAATAATTTTTTCCGTGTTGAAATTTATGCGCAGGGTCTGTATCGTTTATGTTGGAGACATTGTTAAGGCGCCGGCTTCCTGAAAGAAATGATATAGTAATCGCCAATATATTTCCATGGCCACTTATGTTTCAACCGGCCTTCCCGTTCCTGCAGCCAATTGAATAACCGCGGATATTTATGCGGAAATTTTTCAAAATATGAAGGCGGTACCAAAGTACATAATCCTTCAACGCTTAGCAGTTCAAGTTTACCCTTTAGTTGTTCCACCAAAAATCCTGGATGGTAGTACCAGCAGAAAAAGTGCACGCCTTCAATGTGGGCGGGCGTTCCGTTTTTATTTTTTAAACGCCGAAACGCTGTTTTGAAGTTTCCTTTGAAAGCAAGCATTGTTTCCCAAAGGCAAAAGCGCGGCATAATGACCATCGTTACCATTCCACCCGGTTTTAGCAATGCATTGAAAGATTGTAAAGCTTTATCTAAATCTGGCGTACAATTAAGACCGGCAAGATTTGAAAAAATCAAATCGTAAGGGCCTTTTTCTTTCAGTCTTTCAAGATCAGTAAAAGAACACACTTCCGTAGTAACAAGATTCTCTAAATGATTTTTTTCGACTTTCAGGCGCAGTTTTTCCTGCATGTCCTGCGCGATATCGGTCGCATGCACAGTATGTCCGAGTCGCGCAAAGAACACCGCATCGTCGCCGGTGCCGGCATTTAGCTCGAGTATGGAACTTTTTGGCGGAAGGTTTTTTAAAACATGGTCGCGGACTCTTTTTCTCTTGTAGGAAACGATAACATTTTCTGCATAGATCTTGTCAAAAACGGCAGATTGTTGGTTGAAAGCTTTCGCGGCTAATTGCTCGTGCATGTAAGAATTATCTTTCATCGCTGAAACTTAAACGGCAAATCTTTCAACTCTCTTCAATCTTCGGGTCTCCACAAAAAATCTCATCTCGTAGTACAAGAGCCGAAGTTGTTTCACCAATTTTTCAAGACTCGCTGAAAAAGGTTTGTCCCAATTCCTCAGGTCCCTTATCGCACGATGCTTGCGATAACTTGCATGCACATAGTTATAGAGCTGTTTGTAAAATTCCGGCTGGTAAGTGTTCTTAAAAAGCATGCTCATGGAATTGGAATCGCTCCAGTTGGTTCTTTCTGTGAGGTCTGCTTTCACCTTATCATGGAACAACGTGCCGGGCAGCGGGTACGAAACAGAAATGCCGATGCTGTGTGGCAACAGCTCGTTTATCATGTCGATCGTTTTCTGAATATCTTTTTTTGTTTCGCCTAAATAACCAAACTGAATAAAGAATGATGGCAGCATTCCGTGCTGCCTGATCAGTTTTGTGGCCGCATATATCTGTTGAACTGTGATGCCTTTATCCATCGCGTCGAGGATCTTCTGTGAACCGCTTTCGGCACCCATCCAGATATTTTCACATCCTGCTCTTTTTAACGCGTCGACATATTTTTCCTGCAGCAAAAGATCTGCCCTTGCCTGGATCTTGAATTTGAAAGCCAGTTTTTCTTTTTCAACGAGCGCGGCGAATTCATGTACCCAATTCGGTTTTAAACCAAAGATGTCGTCACAAAACCAGATGTGATCAAAATTGAATTTTTCTTTGAGCACCTTCAATTCCGCCACAACATTTTCCGGAGATCTTGAATTATAACGATTGCCATAGATCGGCTTTGCGCACCAATTACATTTAAAAGGACAACCGCGTGTCGTGGCCATGTTCAAAGAAAAATATCCGCTGCTCTTCATCCACATTTCTTTATAAGGACGTACGTCAACAAGGTCCCATGCAGGAAAAGGAAGTCCATCTAAAAACCGCAGTACATTTCTTCGTGGCGTCTTGCAGATAACATCGCCTTTTTTAAAAGCGAGACCCTGGATGTGCAATGGCTCTTCTTCATCATTATCGAGTGAATAAAGCAATTCTTTCAGGGTCACTTCAGCTTCACCGAGCAAGACAAAGTCTGCTCCTTCGTTCAGGTATTCTTCATAACGGTCTGTAGAATCGGAGCTGGAAATGATAACAGTGCATCCGCGATCTTTTGCAAGCTTCATCATGCGGAAAGCGGCCTCGCGCATGTTCGTAAGACACATTTTTGTGAGGTAATTAAATCCATCGTCATACATCACGAAATAAGCCGGCTCATGTTTTTCGATAGAAGTAGACACTTCGGAAGCGTCAGCGCAAAACATTGTATCAAACAGCGCAACCTTATAGCCCTCTTCGCGCATCACAGCCGCCGCATATAAAGTACCGAGCGGCGGATAAGGCTGCCCGGTCTTCCATTGCTTTGGATCCAGCCTCAAAAAATAAGAGTGAGAAAATAATATTGACTTGCGATCTTTCATTTTTCAGATGTATAGTTCAGGTTTTGATCAGCGAACAAAACTGTAAAACAGAAAGCCAAATTTATTATATACGGTGTATCTGCCATAAATAAAAGCGTTAATTATGCTCTGACGAGCTTTTATGTTGACATGCAGATAAGCGTTGTGATACCTACCTGTAACCGTAAAAAACGGTTATTGTTCTTACTTGGATGCCTCAACAAGTCGGAATTTCTTTTCCATGAAGTGATCGTCGTTGATTCAGGCGACGACCGTTTGTCGGCCGCTGAAGTGACAACCTTTAATAAGCTGCTCATAAAATATATTTCTTCTGAAAGATCCGTTTGCATACAAAGGAACATTGGGATCCGGACAGCCGAATCGTCATGGATATTTCTTTGCGATGATGACGTGGAGGTGCCGGTTGATTATATTGAAAAATTGGCCGGCCACATAAACGCTCATGCTGAAACCGGCGCGGTTTCAGGACTCTTTTTGCAAAAGCAAGGAGATGAGTGGACTGCAAAATACCCGGTTGCATCCTTTGCTGCTTTATGCTGGAAATATATTTTCAAATTGAGCATGTGGGGCGAGATCACTTGCCGTGACAATTTATTTATTACGAGGTTGAAGCGCTATTACGTGCGAAAAGGCAACCATATTTCTAAAGCAGGTTGGCCTGTGATCACCGATTTTTCCGGAGACTATTTTAAAACGCCATTGTACTCGCTCGGTGCTTCACTAATTCGACGAGACTGGCTGTTAAGGTCGCCGTTTGATGAAGTGCTGGACAGGCATGGAATAGGAGAGCATTATGGAGTAATAACCGGCTTCCCGTCAAAGACAGTTGATGTTTTGAATACGGCGTGCGTTTATCATCACGAAGAACAATCCAACCGAATTAAAAAGTCTTTGCAATATTACCGGCGTGTGTTGACGCTTGATTATTTCCGTCGAACAAGCGCTCAACGCGAAGTAAAAAAATTTTGGTTGTTATGGTCTTTGTTAGGCAATCTGCTTATGTTTATCGGCAAAGGCAATTGGCTAATGATAAAAGCAACCTCAAAAGTGATGTTCGCTATTGGCTCTGACAGGAATCCATATTGTCTTGGC
>DASQJI010000625.1:0-8398 GCA_035631175.1 Parafilimonas sp. | reverse complement strand
GAAGGTGAAGTTGAATTGCACGGCTTTTATAAAACACTGCTTACGATCCGCAAAAAAAACAAGGCATTGCAGGAAAGCGCGTCTGTGCTATTGTTGCAGACAGATCAACCGGAGGTGCTTCTCTACCTCTGCCGGCGTCAATACGACAAAGTTTTAGTATTGATGAACCTCAGTAAGCAAGCGGCAACATTCCGCATCGATCATCCGGCGCTGGCTGGACAGTACGTGGATCTTTTTTCTGGCGAGCCGAAAACAATGAATAGAAAAGAAACCTTTAATTTTCAACCAGGCGAATACCTGGTGTGCCACCTGACGCATTAGTGATTGATGTATGCCGTTGAAAATTGAATATTGATTTGATGAATATTGAGCGTTCGGATATTCAACGTTTAAATAAATAATTGAAAATCTGGCAACCACAAAAAAATGTCCCGCCATTTGGCGGGACACGCATAAACATAAGTCTTAGGTCTACTTGTTCCTATGTTTATTCTTCATCCATATCGCTTGATGTCTTTGAATTCATGGAACTACCGCTAGAGGTCGTTTGTTTGTAATTTGATGAACCGCGGTTCATGTTTGATGATCCACCGGAATTCATCGAATTGTCGGAACTTTTATCTTGCTCCATGTTTTTGTCCACGCCGGTTTTCCAGTCATCATTCATGGTTTCAGCGGTCTTTTCCTTTTTTGTGCTCTTTGCTGCAAGCTGCGTTTGTGTGTCCTCATCATAGGGATGAGGCACATCGTGTGCATTGTCAGCATTTCCTAAACTTGTTGTTGGGCCACCTTTGGCGCCCATATCTCTTTCTTCGTCGGGATTCACGGTTGAAAAACCCTGCTTATCTGTTCTTTGATCTGGCATAATACAAAGATTTAAGAGTTATCGAATACATTAGGTAGTCAAATTATCATGCCATGTTATACGCTGGAATGTAAATTTTTTCCAACGAAATTTAACAAATAAAAAAGCGCTGTCTTTGCAGCGCTTCTTCAAAAATAAGAATTAAGCTTATTTAGCTGCGACGTATGGCTTTTTATTGTATTGCAACATATAGGCTATCTTACCGTCTTTATTAAACATCCAATTTTCCTGCAATGAAACAGAATCTACCTTGTTGTTATTATGCGTGTCAACTTCTGTTCCCCAAACACAAACCCAGGATTCATCTTTTCCTTTAGGTTTTAAAGTGGTAATTACATCGATCGAACTTGCGACATTTTTGAAACTGGATCGGTAGGCTGTTGCGCCGGCGATTATCGAATCTCTGGGTCCCTGCATATGGCTTCCGTCGGCAAGATCCATTGTTACCGAATCTGCAAAGGCATCTTTGTGATTGGCGAGAGCATTGTTGTCAAAATCTTTCCAGATCTGGAGAACGGTCTTTCCCAGGTTTGGGTCACCTACTGAGAAATCCGATGAGTAATTAACAGGATAAGCATAGGTGACAGCTTCATTTGTTGATGTTGGTGCAGTGGCTGTTGTATCGTCGGTTGCCTCAGACGAAGTTGTTGCGGTATTACATGAAGCGAACACACAGAATGCCAGCAGAGAAACGGATACTTGTCTCATGGTGAAAGTTTTGATTTTAAAATTTAGGGAAGAAAGGTAAGTAATATGGAAATGAAAAAACTAAATCAAAAGAAACTAATTTCTAATCGGCCTTCCGCTCTTGATCACTGCTTCAATTCTTTGAAGCGTTTTCCTTTCACCGCATAAACTTAAAAAAGCTTCCCGCTCGAGATCGAGGAGGTATTGCTCACTGACTAAAGTTTGCTCGCTCAGATCGCCGCCGCACATTACGTACGCGAGTTTGCGCGCTACAAGCACATCATGATCGGTTGCATAGTTTGCGCGCCACATGCCATTGATACCAGCATATAAAGCGCCAAGCGCAGATTGCCCCAGCACCTTGATATCCGTCCTTTGAACAGGCTGTACATAACCCTGGTCATACAATTCGAGCACTGCATTTTTTGCCTCGCTGATCCTTCTGTGAGAATTCATCACGACTTCGTCATGGCCTTTGCGGAGAATACCGAGGTCATATCCTTCAAACGCAGAAGTAGCAACCTTAGCCGTGGCAACAGTGAAAAACCGGTTCTTCAACGTTATTGTCTCTGGTTCATCTTCGTGCATTTCATCTGCTGCGCGCAACACAAATTCTTTTGTTCCGCCGCCGCCGGGAATAAGTCCAACGCCCAGTTCCACAAGCCCGATATATGTTTCAGCGGCCGCATAAATTTTGTCCGCATGCAAACTCATTTCACATCCGCCACCTAACGTTAAGCCATGCGGTGCAATAACGACAGGAATTCCCGAATAGCGTACCCGCATTATTGTGTTTTGAAACATCCGGATCGCCAGGTTCAGCTCATCAAACTCCTGTTCAATAGCAAACATGAAGATCATTCCGACATTAGCGCCTGCACTAAAATTAGCGCCGTCGTTGGCTATAACAAGACCCTTGAATTTTTCTTCTGCAATGTCAATGCTCTTGTTCAACGCCTGTAAAACTTCGCTGCCAATTGTGTTCATCTTGGTATTCCATTGCAGCGCCACCACGTCATCGCCAATATCATACAATGCCGCATTGCTGTTACTCCAGACAATACGGTTTTTATAATTTTCGAGTATGATGAAACTTTCGGCTGACGGAACGGGCTTATAGGATCTTGTTTCAACGTCGTAATAAAATTTCCTTCCATTCTCTGTCTTGTAGAAAGATGTATTTCCAGCCGCCAGCATTTCATTTACCCATGGTGCCACGCTGAAGCCTCCTGCTTTCATTGCTTCAGCCGTCGATGCAACGCCGAACAGGTCCCAGCTTTCAAATGCACCGATCTCCCAACCGAAGCCTGCCATCATCGCATCGTCTATGCGATAAAGTTCATCGCTGATTTCCGGAATGCGGTGAGAGATGTAAGAGAATAACGAATAATGAAAATGACGATAAAATTCTCCCGCTTTATCAGGAGCCGCGAAAAGAGCCTTCAGCCGCGGTTTTAAACTTTCCATCACCTGCGCCGACTTTACTGACGCAAATGAAGCCTTCGCCCGGGGCTTGTATTCAAATGTGTTAAGATCGAGCGTATGAATTTCTTTATCGCTTTTCCGTTCTTCAGGACTTCCTTCGGTGACGGGAACTTTGATCTTCTTAAAAAAACCCTGTCCGGATTTATCACCCAGCCAGTTATTCTCAATCATCTTTTCCAGCCACCCGGGAATTTTGAACAAAGCTGCTGCTTCATCGTTCGGGCAATTTTCTGCGACACCTTTTGCTACTTTAACGAGCGTATCGATCCCAACTACATCTGCGGTTCTGAATGTCGCTGATTTCGGCCTGCCAATAACAGGCCCGGTGAGCGCATCTACTTCATCGATCGTTAGTCCATATTTTTCCATCGAATTGAAGATCGCCATGATGCCAAACACACCAACCCGGTTTGCGATGAACGCAGGCGTATCTTTTGCCAGCACCGTCGTTTTTCCTAAAAACACATCACCGTAATGCATGAGGAAATCAACCACTTCCCTGCTCGTTTCCGGCGCCGGAATTATTTCAAGCAACCGCAGGTAACGCGGAGGGTTAAAAAAGTGCGTGCCGCAAAAGTGTTTTGTGAAGTCATCGCTTCTTCCCTGTGCAAGTAGGTGGATCGGTATCCCGGAAGTATTTGTTGTGATAAGGCTTCCTTTGCGCCGGTATTGTTCAACCTTTTCATATAATCCTTGTTTTACGTCAAGCCTTTCCACTACAACTTCAATGATCCAGTCGCAGGCCGACACCTCTTTCAGGTTATCATCAAAATTGCCTGTGGCGATACGCTTTATCGCATCAGCCGTATACACAGGCGAAGGATTCGATTTGATAGCTGCCTGCAAAGCATCGTTTACCAGCTTATTTTTTTCTGCAGGTTTTGCATTGGCGTCAACTCCGTTCGGAACGATATCAAGTAACAAGACCTGCAAACCGACGCCTGCAAAATGACATGCGATACGCGAACCCATCACACCACTGCCAAGCACGGCAACTTTTTTTATCGAACGTTTCATCGGAATGATTTTTCTGAATGAATCTGTCAAAGGCTACAATCGACTTTGCTTTTTCTCACACCGGTAAAAGTATGTATGAAAAGCAAATTTAGTCGCGCGCCCTGTATAAGGATAATTTTCGTTGATAAAACATAGCAGGAGCAGTGGCGGGAATTTTTTATCTACTCAATATCTACTATTTTCATTTTTCAAATTGGTTCCAATGCAAACTGCTTCGAAGAAAGTCATCAACAGTTGGGCGATGTACGACTGGGCAAACAGCGCGTATAACCTCGTGATTACCTCCACCATATTCCCTGCCTATTACGATGCAATTACTACAACAAAAGATGCGGCCGGCACGATCTTAAGCCATAAAGTAATATTTCTTGGCGCTGAATTCGAAAGCGCTTCTTTGTATAATTACTCCATTGCATTTGCCTACCTGGTGATAGCCGTGTTGTCACCGATCCTATCATCGATCGCCGATTACAAGGGGAATAAAAAAGCTTTCATGCAGTTTTTCTGCTATGTCGGAGGCCTGGCCTGTTGTACGTTGTACGCTTTCGACAGCAGCACGCTTGGGCTCGGTATCGCTTGCGCGATCCTTGCTGCTATCGGGTACTGCGGAAGCCTCGTATTCTACAATTCATATCTGCCGGAAATTGCAGCAGAGGCGGATCGTGACAGGGTTAGCGCAAGAGGGTTTTCGTTCGGATATATCGGCAGCGTGATTTTGCAGATCATCTGTTTTTTATTTGTCTTAAAGCCCGAACTTTTTGGAATAAAAGACGCCAGTTTTGCACCCCGTTTGTCATTTCTGCTCGTAGGTTTATGGTGGATGGGCTTTTCGCAGATCACCTTTAGAAATTTACCGAAGAGCAGACCAGTCTCGCAAAACAAAGATCAAAATATTTTCACGAACGGTTTTAGAGAATTAAACAAGGTTTGGCAGCAGGTTAAGCAGTTACCCGTTTTGAAACGATTTTTATTTTCGTTTTTCTTTTACAGCATGGGTGTTCAAACAGTAATGCTTGCAGCCACATTGTTTGGAAGCCAGGTACTGCAACTTCCAACATCGAAGCTCATCATTTGTATTTTGATCATCCAGTTGGTTGCTATTGCCGGTGCTTATATCATGGCAAAATTATCAGATCGTTTTGGCAATTTTCGGGTGTTGATGTTCGTCGTGTTCCTGTGGATAGGCATTTGCGTTGCCGCGTATTATATAACAACAGAAACACAATTCTATGTGATCGCAAGCCTGGTGGGGCTGGTGATGGGCGGCATTCAATCTTTAAGCCGGTCAACTTATTCAAAGGTAATGCCCGAGACGCACGACACTGCGTCATTTTTCAGTTTTTATGATGTTACTGAAAAGGTCGCAATTGTGATCGGCATGTTTAGCTTTGGTTTCGTTTCGCAGCTCACCGGCAACATGCGCAATTCTATCGTGGCTTTAATTGTATTCTTTTTGATAGGTTTGATCTTCCTGTTTACAACACTTCAAAAACAAAAACTTCAATCGAGGCTGGCATTATGAAATTATACACGATCGATACGGGCTTTTTTAAACTGGACGGCGGCGCTATGTTCGGCGTAGTGCCGAAAAGCATTTGGAACAAATTAAATGCTGCCGATGAAAACAATTTATGCTCATGGGCGATGCGATGTTTATTGATTGAAGATGAGGGACGGCTCATCTTGATTGATAACGGCATCGGAAACAAACAAAGCGAAAAATTTTTCAGCTACTATTTTTTGCATGGCGATGTAAGTCTTGAAAGATCGCTGGAATCGCATGGCTTTCGTCGCGACGATATTACTGACGTTCTCTTAACGCATCTGCATTTTGATCACTGCGGTGGCAGCATAATCCGGGAAGGAGATAAACTGGTACCGGCGTTCAAAAACGCGGTATACTGGAGCAATATAGAGCACTGGAACTGGGCGAAATATCCGAATGATCGGGAGAAAGCTTCCTTTCTCAAAGAAAACTTTTTACCGTTAGAAGAAAGCGGGCAATTGAAATTTATTGAGCTTCCCGACGTTGAAGATGCCGACACAAAACTTGTCGAGACCAAATTTTCTCCAAATATCTCTCTTCGTTTTGTAAGCGGCCATACTGAAAAAATGATGCTGCCGCAGATCAGATACGGTAACAAAACGATAGTCTTCATGGCCGATCTCTTGCCGTCGATCGGACACATTCCTCTTCCCTATGTAATGGCCTATGATATGTTCCCGCTCACTACGTTAAATGAAAAAAAGATCTTTCTGCAGGAAGCTGTAGAGAATGACTACATACTTTTTTTTGAGCACGATCCGCGCACGGAATGTTGCACGCTTCAACAAACTGAAAAAGGTGCGAGGGAAAAAGATAAATTGCGGCTGGCTGATGTTGGATAACTCAGTCTTTTACGCGCTCAACATACTCGCCTGTCCTGGTATTGATACGGATCACTTCTCCTTCGTTGACAAACAAAGGCACCTGCACAGTAGCACCCGTTTCGATGGTGGCTTGTTTCAGTGCACGCGTAGCGGTATCGCCACGAAGTCCAGGCTCTGTATAAGTGATCTTTAAAGCTATCTTTTCAGGCAACTCAGCAGCGATCGGTTGGTCAGTTTCAGTGTTGATGCTAACAAAAACTTCTCCGCCTTCCTTCAAAAATTGCGCGGCATCAATCATGTTTTCATTGAGCGCGATTTGTTCAAAAGTTTCATTGTCCATGAAATTATAACCGCTCTCATCTTTGTATAAGAACTGGTATGCTTTCTTTTCAACTCTTACAGGAAAGATCGTTTCGCCGCTATTCCAGGTCTTTTCAATAGTGCGGCTGTTGTCAACACCTTTCAGTTTTGCCCAAACCTTTGCGGCTGCACGTGCGGTTTTGTTTTCACCAAATTCCACTATAGTATAAAGACTGCCGTCCAGTTTCAATATCATGCCACGGGAAATATCTGATGTTGTTGCCATACTTTTAAATTCGAGGCGGCAAAAGTATGGGTTTCGGCTATGAATCGGAAATTTTACGGGCAACTGGATTCAGTGCCCGGATAAAAACCGGTTTCCACCTGTTCGTCGAGAATGCTGTTAAAAAAGCACAACGTGTTATTGAAACGAAACTCATCTGTGAAGGGTATGTGGCCCTGCACCGGATCAAAATGCAAAACGCAGGCCTTGCCCAAAGCGGCCATCCTGTTATAAATTGATACGCTGCCATCAACTAACAGCATGTTCGGACAGCCATGAGCGTAGCCATGACCGGGAGGCACGGCTTCATCGAGGCCTCCATGAAAAAGAATAAGGGGGATAGCATTAGACCTGGTTACAACATCCGAGTCAACCACGCAACCGGAAACTCCGCATATACCCTTTATCGTATATGTGTTGGTAAGGGCGTTGTCTGCGTTATCCACTCCTCCCAACTTCACCTGTGCACCGGGTATGATTGAATTGTATTGCGCCTGGGTTAGAAACTGAGCATTCAGAACCGTTACAGCGCCGGCACTTGCCCCGCTCATGAAAATATGGTTGGTGTCAATGTGATATTTTTCGGCGTTCGCGACCATAAAACGCAACGCTGCTTTCGTGTCCTGGATCGCGCGGTATGCCGCTTCTTTTTGTTCAGTTGTATCACCGGAGCAATCCGAAGAGTTATCGTTCGTCCATCCGAGACGATAATTTATCGCAACGCCCACGTAACCTGATGCTGCGAAAGCTTTCATATATGTGGAAGCCGGCGCTTTATCGCCAGTTTGAAATCCACCTCCATGTACAAACAAAACGAGCGGATACGTTTGTTGTGACTCCAGCGTTATGGGCATATACACATCCAGGTATAGGTCTTCAGTGTTACCAAGCCAATTCACATTAGAGCCATACTTAATATCGCGAACAACATTCACATTAAAACCTCGTGCTACTTCAGACTCAGACGTACTTTTTCGGCAGGCGGGAAAGATCGAAACGAAAAAAAAGAATGAAACAGCCAGAGTAATTGTAGTTGCCTGGAGGTAGCTTTTCATAAATCCCTTGGTTTCGTTAATGAGATACAGAATTGTCCTGAACGTTTAAACCAAAATTTTTTTTGATTATGTCAAAACCTGTACCATTGCTCTCGACGGCAAAAGTCGCCTAAATAAAAATAAAGATCGAGAAAGGAATTTGTTATTTTTTCACATATGAAGCAAAACCCGGTTCATGTTTCGATGGAGCCTTTTTTGCAGGGCAGTGTCGTTTTAATCGACAAGCCATTGCGCTGGACGTCGTTTGATGCAGTAAAAAAAATACGAATATTGACCGGTGTATCAAAAGTGGGACACGCGGGCACGTTGGACCCATTGGCGACGGGGCTTTTGATC
>DASQJI010000624.1:0-4138 GCA_035631175.1 Parafilimonas sp. | reverse complement strand
AACCAACTAAAGCGAATACAACTGCAACACAATAATGAGTAAATTTTTATATTTACCTGCCGGCATTACTCGACAACCAAAAACATCAGCAAAAAAATTTAAATGCACTACTCTCTTTTCTTCCGAACAGATGCATCCATTCTAAGCCTTATCCTGTTGACCGCATGCATTTTTATGGTAAGGCTCGGAAGGTTCATACGGAACAAATTTTTCCGGACCGATCAACAGGAATCAAAAGGTGGCGTCAATTCTTTGCTTGGTGCATTGTTCGGATTATGGGGATTCGTGCTTGCATTCACATTTGGTAACGCTGCTTCCCGTTTTGATAACGTTCGCTCGATGATGGTTGATGAATCAAATGCAATCAGAAATGCGATCCTCAGAGTTCAAACATTTCCGGATAGTTTACGAGGCGGCCTGAAAGAGGATCTGAAAAACTATTTGCAGGCAAGGATCGATTACAACAGCTCAACGGACCTGGAAAGCTTAGATAAAGCAAGAGAGGATGCTCAAAGATTTGGGAACAGTGTATGGTCAAAAACCGCCAGGATATCTGCGTTACCAAACATGGGCATCATTTGCGCTAACATGTTTGCAACTTTGAGCAGCATGTTCGACGTGGCGTCAAAAAGAGATGCGACATTATCGTCGGGTACTCCGGACCTTATAATGTACCTGCTATTTTTTCTTGCACTGGTGATCAGTTTCATTGGCGGATTCACAACGCCTGTTATCGGCACAAAGGAATGGGTCGTTATCACCGGGTTCATTTTGCTCGCTTGCATAATCATCTACATCACGCTCGATCTTAGCAGGCCCATGAGAGGTTTCATCAGGCCGGATGTTGGACAGGAACGAATAGAGCAATTACAAAAGATGTTTTAGCTGATGCCGGCAACAAACAAAATGAATGCTAGTCGCGAAATGAAATGCATGTGCCGTCTTCAGGCAATTTTTAAAAATCTCTCCTGTGTATCAGGTCACGCTGTAGGTGTATAGGTGTCAGACACTTTGAAAGTGTCAGACACCTGCCGGTCCAATTTCAACTTTTTAAAGAAGCCATATCGATCACAAAGCGATACTTAACATCGCCCTTCAATAAACGCTCGTACGCTTCGTTGATCTGTTGGATGTTGATCATCTCTATATCTGCAACGATGTTATGTTCACCACAAAAATCAAGCATCTCCTGTGTTTCGGCAATGCCACCAATAGTTGAACCGGCAAAGCTCCTGCGATAAGGTATGAGACTAAATGCAGCAACGGGAAGCGGGTGTTCAGGAGCACCTACTAATGCGAGTGAACCGTCTACTCTCAATTGATTAAGATAAGCGTTGATATCGTGCTGGGCAGAAACGCAATCCAAAACAAAATGAAGCGTGCCTGCATAACGGCTCATTTGTTCTTCGTCTTTTGACAACACTACATCATCGGCACCAAGGCGTTTTGCATCTTCAACTTTAGAAGCTGACGTCGTATATACGATCACCTCTGCTCCCATCGCCTTTGCAAGTTTAACTCCCATATGCCCTAATCCGCCAAGCCCAACAACGCCCACTTTCTTACCAGGACCGATATTCCAATGTTTCAGCGGCGAATAAGTGGTGATGCCTGCGCATAACAACGGTGCAGTAGCGGCGAGATCGAGATTTTCGGGCACTCTCAAAACAAACGCTTCATCAACGACAATACTTTGTGAATACCCGCCATACGTTTGCGTGCCAAGATATTTATCCGGAGAGTTGTACGTTAAAGTACAGCCGGGTTCGCAATATTGTTCCAGGCCTTCATTGCAATAATCACATTCACGGCAGCTATCAACCATACAACCAACTGCTGCAAGGTCGCCTGTTTTAAACTTTTTTACATGCGCTCCAACACTTACCACCTTTCCTACGATCTCATGACCTGGTACACATGGGTAGATGGTGCCATGCCATTCATTTCTTGCCGTATGAAGATCGGAGTGGCACACACCGCAGTATAGTATTTCGATCTCCACGTCATGCGGCGTAGGTTTCCTCCTGTGAATGTCTAGTTGTTGCAGAGGTGCTGTCGCGCCCTCTGTGCCAAATGCTTTTACTTGTTTTGACTTAACCGTTTTTCCTCCTTCCGGTGATGTTATTACTGTTTCCATATAAATTGATTTTTCGGTGTCAGTAAAAAGAACATTGCTTTCGTCCTAATTGGAATCGATTGCTTTAATAAATTTCGCAGGAATCCCACCCACGACGGTATTTGCCGGCACATCTTTAGATACAACTGCCCCTGCCGCAACTACAGAATTTTCGCCGATGGTTACGCCGGGCAAAATAGTTGCTGCGGCACCAATCCACGCATTGCGCTTGATGAGAATGGATTTCAAATCAAGAAGCTTTCTCTTCGCAGGTTCCAGCGGGTGATTTTCTGTGATCAGGTTTACCCTCGGACCTATCTGAACATCATCCTCAATAGTTATTCCACCCAAATCCAAAAAGCTGCAGGCGTGGTTGATAAATACATTTTTACCAAGTTTTATATGCTTACCAAAATTTGTGTAAAAAGGCACAAATACCGTCGTGCTCTTATCAATTTGTGTCCCGGTGATCTCACTCAATCGCTCGCGTACCTCGTGAACATCGGAAGCAGCATTCAGTGCTGCGGATAATTTTATTGCCCGGAAAATGACCTCCCACGCTTTAGACATTTGAGGATCATGAATCTCGATTAATCCTCCGGCAAGCATTCTTTCAAAAATATCTTTCTTACCGTCGCTCATAACAATTTCTTTTTTTAGCTTCCTGCGTCATCGTGAAGATAAAATATTGCAAAGGTCTACCAGAACTATTCTTGGTTGTAACAATTATCAAACCAATACTTAAGAATTTCAAACCTCCTGCATCCTCAGAGATTTCGGGTTTGTGCCGGTTGATCTTTTAAAGAAATTGTTGAAGTAACAGAATACTCAAAGCCGAATGCACGGCGCTATATTAGCAATATTCCAGTCGGTGTGTTGAAGGAGCGCTTTCGGTTCTTTGACGATCCTTGCATCCGGCAAAATTAAGAAGATCAAATAGGCCGCCACCCATTTTTTTGAATGTCATTCCTCTATTAATTTTTCACGGACCTTAAATTCTTCGATGTCGATCAACGCCAGGTATTTTCGAATTATATCTTCATCGAATTCCTCTTTGTGATTCATCTTGTCAAGCAGTTTTCTTTGATAGTCGAGGAGTTCAAGGTAGGCTTGCTGATATTTATCTGTTGATGTCCCGTTCATGTGTTCTGTGTTTTCGAGCGCCTCGTTTAAGGCACCGAGGTCTATCCTCAAACGGTCGCGGAGGTTGCGCAAATGTTGATTTCTACTCGAATCATACGCGCACTTTTCTTCCAGGTACTGCAACGAGTATTCAGCAATTTTCTTTTGAATGATGAGTTCCTGTTTTTGCTCCGGTATTTCAGTGGCCCGATGTTCAAGTTTTACTTTCCGGATCAGCCATGGCAGCGTTAATCCCTGGAAAACGAGCGTGACCAAAATGACAATAAATGTAATGAAGAGAATCAGATTGCGATAAGGAAATGGCTGTCCCCCTGCGAGTAATGGTATTGACAAAGCTGCTGCGAGTGAAACCACGCCGCGCATGCCTGCCCAACCAAAGATCATTGGCCCTTTCCACCCCGGGTTTGCATCAGCGACGGTAATAAAGTGGCTGGCAAAGCGAGTAAAAATCGCTGCGCCGTATGTGCAAATTAGCCGTGCAACTATGAGAATAAAAGAAATCGCTAATCCATATCCTATCGCTGTCGCTAAACTTGTATCGTCAAGTTGTTTGATTATCGAAGGCAATTGAAGGCCGATGAGAAAGAAGATCAATCCGTTTAATACGAACACGATGTTCGTCCATACATTAACTCCTTCGAGCCTGCTGCGGTAACTGAGCATGCTTTGACGCTTGCTGGAAAGAAGAAGCCCGCCACCCACTACGGCGAGGACGCCGGAAAAATGAAAATGTTCGGCGGCATAATACATACAGTATGGAGCAATCAGCGTTAAAATAATTTCTATGCTGCTTGTCGTGGGAAACCACCGGTGTATAGCGTAAAAGATAAAACCGATAGCCAAACCTATCAAAGTTCCTGCTATGATAACGAGAAAGAA
>DASQJI010000623.1:0-2071 GCA_035631175.1 Parafilimonas sp. | reverse complement strand
GTCGTTGACCAGGAACCGCAGGAAGATAAAGAAGCAACACTCAATTCTGCTGAAGCTTTGCTTGAATACAAGTTTGCAGATGCGATAGAAAAGCTGACGAGAAAAAACGTCCCGGTGATCGCCTATACACTGGGCAATGGTGAGGCGGCACCTCAAATCGTGAACGATCTCATTCAAAACCTGCGCAATCAATACCGGCTCGCGATCTTTGACCTGAAACAATCGTACCCTGATCCGCAGGCGATCAACACGCTGCTCATTGTAAAACCAACGCAACCCTTCACGGATGAAGACAAACTAAAATTGGATCAGTACGTGATGCACGGTGGAAAGATAATTTGGTGCATTGATAAATTATATGCGGAACTGGATAGCCTCATGCGCAGCCAGGCCGACTTTGTTGCATTCGATCGGAACCTGAATCTGGATGATATTTTGTTCCGCTATGGCGTGCGCATTAACGGTGACTTGTTGCAGGATCTTAATTGCAGTAAGATACCATTGGTGACCGGCTTTAATGCAGACGGGAGCCCGCAGATGAAACGCTTTCCCTGGCCATATTATCCTTTTCTTTCATCACCAAATAACAACCCGGTTTCGAAAAACCTGGACAGGGTGTTATCGATTTTTCCTTCATCGATCGATACTATCAAAGCGCCGGGCATCGAAAAAACAATCTTATTATCGAGCGATACAACCAGCCGGCTCTTAAGCTCGCCTGCTTTAGTTAGTTTAAAAAAGATATTGGATGAAATAAGCGAAGCGAATTTTTCAACCTACACAAACAGTTACGTTCCCGTCGCAGTATTGCTGGAAGGAAAATTTAGCTCGCTCTTTGCAAACAGGTTAACGGCGTCTGTAAAAGATTCCGTGGTCAGGAGTTTGGGCAAACCATTTCTTGCGAGTAACGAAAAGCCGACGCAGCAGATCGTAATCAGCGACGCCGATATTGTCACTAACGCGGTGAGCCAAACAACCGGTCCGTTGCCAATGGGCGAGCTGCCTTTTGAAAATTATCGTTTTGCTAACCGTGAATTCTTTCTGAATTGTGTAGATTACCTTACCAGCAATAGCGGAATTTTTGAAAGTCGTAATAAAGATTTCACCTTGCGCCTGCTCGATAAACGAAAAGTCGCAGATGAAAAAACGAAATGGCAATTCATCAATATTTTTGTTCCGGTAGCGCTGATCATTTCGTTCGGCTTGTTTTATCAATGGAGAAGAAAAAATCTATTTTCAAATTAAAACAGTATCCCCGTTAACCTCATGTCTGCGAATACAATAACAATAATCGTCTTCAGCGCCGTGCTGATTCTTGCATTGGTGTTCGACCTCGGTTTATTAAGTAAGAAAAACAAAGAAGTAACCATCCGCCAGGCTTTCAGGCAGACCGTTTTTTGGGTCGCGCTGGCCTTTGCCTTTTTCGGGTTTATGTGGTTTGAAAAAGGCCGTCAACCCGCAATAGAATACATCAGCGCATATTTGATGGAATGGAGCCTGAGTATCGATAATATTTTTGTTTTCATACTCATCTTTACTTCGTTTTCGGTCAATAAAAACCATTATTCGCGGGTTTTGCTTATAGGCATTTTGATGGCTATTATTTTCCGGATCCTTTTTATAACTGTTGGCGTCGCACTCGTGCATCGCTTTGAATGGATCTTGTATTTGTTCGGCGCATTCCTTGTATACACAGGCTACAGAATGTTTGTGACCGACGAGGATAAAAAATTTAATCCCGAAACTTCAAAACCATACAAATTTGTGAAGAAGATCTTTCCGCTTTCAATGACCGATGGAAATGGAAAGTTCTGGATCATTGAAAATGGAAAACGTGTATATACAACGTTATTCGTTGTCGTAATGATGCTTGCGTCGATCGATCTCGTTTTTGCACTTGATTCTATTCCTGCGGTCATGGGCATCTCGAGGGACAGCCTCGTAATTTACACTTCGAACATTTTTGCCGTACTTGGCCTGCGCAGCTTGTTCTTCTTACTGCGTGGCGCCGTAAACAAATTTGAATATTTACAGCAGGGAATTGCCGTCGTGCTTGTTTTTATTGGCCTGA
>DASQJI010000622.1:0-1500 GCA_035631175.1 Parafilimonas sp. | reverse complement strand
CGGGATCTTTACAATGCTCGCGGTTGGAAAAACGGTGTCGGCATTTATTTCAACTATCCGGTTATGTTTTAAATCACGCACATAAACACCAACGTCCCCATGAAATCCTTTCAGAAGTTCCGTTATTTTTTTTTCCAGCTTTTCATCTGTCTTTTGTGCATCGGTGAAAACAGCTAGTAAGCAGCAGATCGCAGTCAGATATTTAACCATCGAAAAATGATTTTCGATGAAGATACTGATGTCTGTTCATCCTTGCACTCCGCCATGACTGATATCAGAGTTATTAACCTGATCTTCCTTATTTATCATTCAGGCAATTCGTTTATACATTTGCGCAGGTGAAAAAGATCGCTGTTATACCAGCTCGTTATGCCTCCACGAGGTTTCCAGCGAAGCTCATGCAGATGCTGGGTGATAAAACCATTATAAGAACTACTTATGAAAATACAGTAAGCACCGGCTTATTTGATGAAGTACTCGTAGTGACCGATAGTGAAATTATTTTTACTGAGATCACGCAGTTTGGCGGCAACGCAGTAATGAGCAACCGGGCGCATGAAAGCGGCACCGACCGGATCGCCGAAGCAATTGAAGAGCTCGACTATGAAATTATTCTGAACGTACAGGGAGATGAACCATTCGTCGATAAGAAAACGTTGTGGGCGCTGTTAAATGTTTTTGCAGATGAAGAAGCGAATGTTGGAAGCCTTATGCACGAAATTTATGAGCGGGCCGATATTGAAAGTGCAAACAACGTAAAGGTCGTGGTCGATAAAGATCTTAATGCTTTATTTTTTAGCCGTTCGGTTATTCCGTATGTGCGGGACAAAGGCACAACCGTTTCATATCACAAACACATCGGCATCTATGCGTGCAGGAAAAATATTTTGCTTCAGTTCACCAAATGGCCACCCGGTGTATTGGAGCAAGCAGAAAAATTAGAGCAGTTGCGTTATCTTGAAAACGGCATTCGCATAAAGATGGTTTTAACCGAACATGCAAGCATCGGGATCGATACGCCCGCAGACCTGGAACTGGCGAGACAATATCTTTCACAGCAACAAAATCTTCAAGCGTGATGTCGCTAACCTGCACACTTATACAAACAAAATTAATTTGGGAAGATGCAGCAGCTAACCGTCAAATGCTGGAAGAAAAGATCAATTCAATACCGGACAAAACCGAAGTTGTAATTCTACCGGAAATGTTTTCGACCGGTTTCAGCATGCAACCCGAAAAATTCGCCGAAACGATGGACGGCGAAACAGTGCAATGGATGAAAAAAATTGCTGCGTCAAATAAAATAATTCTCACCGGTAGCCTGATGATGAAAGAAGTTGCCGCTACTTCGGAGAAGGCGGCGACTGACCTTTATTTTAACCGTTTAATTTGGATGCTGCCAACGGGCGAGTATGGTGTTTACGATAAGCGCCACCTTTTCGCCTACGGTGATGAGCACAATCATTACAGCAGCGGCAGTAAGCGATTGATCGCGTCGGT
>DASQJI010000621.1:0-1639 GCA_035631175.1 Parafilimonas sp. | reverse complement strand
TCCGGGAATCGTTCTGCTCACTTCGCATGACCACACATTTATGCAAACGGTCGCCAACCGCGTTATCGAGCTCACACCGAATGGAATGATCGACCGGTTAATGAGCTTTGATGAGTATATGGAAGATGAGCGCGTTCACACACTGAGAGAAGCAATGTATGTATAGACGCGCTCAAGCACTGAAATTCCGACGGCTATAGTGATTTACTATTGCTTGTTGAATATGGCGGCAGCAGTTAGAGTGCCATTCGCGGCTTTTATGAAATAAGTTCCGGCCCTGAGCTTACTAACATCCAACTGAATCAAATTATTTCCTTGTTGCATTATTCTTTGCGACGGCAACAAAACATGTCCACTTACATCGGTAACATACACCCGAATGTTCGTTTGATTACTTGAGCTGATCGTCACGTTCAAAACGTTCCGCGCAGGATTAGGATAGATATTTTTGATGCTGAACCCATTTCTGAATTGCGTGACATTTGTTTGCGGGATCTGCGGCGACAACGGGCCTGTATGGCCGAGGCATGTTATGTTTTGAGCATACGCCATATCGCCATGCCCTTTATCTTCCTGCCAAACTGCAACAGCTTGCCCTTCCACGACGGCAGTAAATCCATACCGGAATTTTGAGTTACTCGTAGAGCCAAGCACCTGTAATTTTTTGTCCCATGCAAAGTTCCCATCACCATTAAGTCTCACGGCCGCAAGCTTATTGCTCTTGTCAGTCGCTAAAAAGATCGGCGAGTCATCGCATAACGAAAGCCTGCTGAAAGCGAGGCTTGTCAAATTCGAGCTTAAGGATGAAAGCGATTTGGCAAAATCACCGAAATACCGGCCGCCCGTCAAGGCGTTTATTTTTTGAACATATATGGTGCTTTTTGTCTGGAACGGATTCGTTACTGTACACACGGCCCACACGTTGTTTGATCCTTCTCGTTTTGCGATGTAAATTGTTTGCTCACTCGGATCGGTGTCTGTCGAATAATCCGCGAACGCGCTGCCGTTGTTGCCATATGGCAATGTTCTGTTGGGATTAACTCTTTGAATATATGCATCAAACCTGTTGCTGCCCTGCGGATTTCCATAATACCCTACGTACGTTGTGTCATGATCTGCGTGTACATCATAATAACGATATGTAACTGTTGTGAGCTTTGATATCTTCAACGGCAGATCCCATAGGGGTACACCACTGTTGTTGTATCGTTGTTCGTATAAATTCGTATAGAATGGCGCTGAAAATTGCTGTTGGTACACCATACTGAATCTACCTTCTACATTTGCGACAACCTGCGCTCTCGATACGGGGGCGCCATTTATTCCGCTGAATTCCTTATAAGGGACCCACGCGGGAACACCCGATGCGCTCAATTTTTGGAAGTCCACTTTGCCATTATTATTCCATGCCACTGCAATTTCATTTGTGCTAAGCGCAGCCGGGTAAGGTGATAAACCGGGACCAAGATCAACGCCATGTCCCCAAAGCAAATGACCTTCGGTGCTTATTCGCTGGATCCAGCATTCATATGACGAACCTTTTTGAACCTGGAAGGCAACGACGAGAAAATTGTCATGATCGACACACACATTAAAAACAAAAGTCGCGCTCCCTGAATTTTTATTGCTCACGAGAATG
>DASQJI010000620.1:0-2779 GCA_035631175.1 Parafilimonas sp. | reverse complement strand
ATTCCGGAAGTTTATCGCTGGCCTTATGATTATGGCAAAGACGGCAGAGATCACATTCCGCAGAATGTTCCGATCGGTCAGGATGAATCCAGCCATTGAGGATAAGGAATAAGAAATTTAAAATAAGGAATGAGAAAGTAGATCACGCGGATTTGCTTTCTCATTTTCTTTTCCGCATTTGCTTTTTCCAAACTACCCGTTCCTTATTCCTCATTCGCATTCCTGATTTCTCATTTCTTATTTTTTAACTGACATTTACGCCGTGAAAAAAATAGCTGCGCAGGCTTCGTTATATTTTATTCTGAAATCAAAGGATTATTTGCAACTGATGAAGTTTACGCTCAGCTTCACTGTTGTTTTTACTTGTGTGATATGCTACCTGTTGGCTCCGAACGTCGTGGAGTATTCGTGGCCCTACATCCTGCTTTTATTTGCGGCCGGACTGATGATAACCGGCAGCGCCAACGCCATCAACCAGGCCGTGGAGAAAGACACAGACGCCGTGATGAAGCGTACGGGGAAACGTCCCGTAGCGAGTGGCAGAATGCATGAAAATGAAGCCTACGCGTTCGCGATCGTTACCGGGGTTACCGGTATTGCGCTGATGTATATTTTTTTCAACCCGGCTTCCGCTATTTTATCGGCGCTAAGCACATTTATATATGCGTTCGTTTACACGCCCCTTAAGAAAGTGAGCGCTGTGGCAGTTTTGGTGGGAGCTTTTCCGGGTGCTTTGCCATGCCTCATCGGCTGGGTAGCTGCAACAGGTGTGGTAAATCCGTTTGCAGATATAAATGTAAATGGAACGCTGTATTCCAATGGTGCCGGCTGGGCGTTGTTTGGAATACAGTTTTTGTGGCAGTTCCCTCATTTCTGGGCGATCGCGTGGTTAGCATACCAGGATTATGCAAGAGCTGGCTTTCGCCTTCTTCCGTCGCACCGCGGTCCTGAACGCTCCACTGCTCTGCAAACGATCTTGTACTCATTGGTTATGATACCCGTTGGCGTACTACCTTATGTTTTTCACCTGACCGGCAACGTGAGTTTATGGATCGTGCTGGCTGCAAATATTTTTCTGCTTGGTCAGTGTGTAAGACTTTACTTTGAACTGACACCTGCGGCCGCGAGGCGCATTATGTTCAGCAGTTATATTTATTTGCCGGTGGTTTTCCTTTCGTTGCTTGCAGATAAGATTTGACTGGTTTATTGGGCAATTAGGTAATTAGGTTATTGGGGTATCCGCGTCCGGCGATATTTCAAATTAAATTATGGTCGGACACAAACTAACCAATAGCCGAATAGCCCAATAACCGAATAACGCTATTTCGCCGCCTTTGAATAATCGTCGAGCGTTTGCTTCTCTTTTTGGGTGAGGCTATTCATCCCTCTTTTGTGGATCTTTTCCAATATGCGGTCAACTTCTTTTTGCTTGTCTATCCGCTCAATATTGTATTTGTGATCGACGGTGATGGCGTTATGGTGTTTTTTGAAAAAATAATTGTCGACCAATAACAAATGCGGCCGGGTAACGATCATATAAATAAAGGCAGCCGATGGCAGGAAAACGATCAAAATAGCAGCCGTGTTAGTTGCGAGCGCGGACGGTTGCATCGCAACTGCTGCAATCAGGCCGATGAGTGCGCCACCAAGATGAGCATCATGACCGATATTACTTCTTCTCGAACGTATGCCATAGATCGAATAGATCACATAGATCAGACCAAACAGCCACGCTGGAATTGAGAGCGGTAATGGGAACAATCCGATGCGCATGCCGGGGAATAAAGCGATCGCGGCAAAAATAATTCCGTTCACGCCGGCTGAAGCACCGACAGATTCATAATCCCAATCAAGCCGGTGAATAAAAAGAGACAGCGCATCGCCGCCGACTAAGCTGAAAAAATATATGATGAGAAATTTTACCGGCCCTAAATATGATTCGAGCGATCCGCTGAAGAAAACGAGGACGAGCATGTTGAAGAAAAGGTGCATCCAGTTTACATGCAAAAAGCCGGAAGTAACCATCCGCTTATAGTCCTTGTAAAGAAGCACCGAATCAACCCTGAATTTGTACTTGTCGTAGAAAAAGCTGTCCTTAAATCCCTTCGAGGAAACGATGACGTTGGCAACTATCAATATGATTGAAATAAATCCCATCACTTTATATTGATGCAATGTACAAAAGCGAAAGATTTGAGGGAAGGCTTCCTGGTTTTTTATGAAGATTATAAAGAAGCCTAATCTTTTTTCAGACCCAGCCTTTGAAGGAGTGAATCTTTTTTTGCTTTGGAGATCATTACCTTCTCGCCATTTTTGAGGATTATTGAACCTTTCAGCCAAACGCTTGATGCGCATTAAGAATCGAAGTAAAATTTTGGTATCAGTTAATGATTCGCATGTCGGCTCTGCTCATC
Organism: Parafilimonas sp.; assembly: GCA_035631175.1. Taxonomy (GTDB): domain Bacteria; phylum Bacteroidota; class Bacteroidia; order Chitinophagales; family Chitinophagaceae; genus Parafilimonas. The sequence goes on along the minus strand of DASQJI010000620.1, from coordinate 365 downwards.
TTCGGTTATAGTAATTTCTTTCAACAGCGGCTCGAGGTTAACCAACGATCTTTCGAGTTGGCTTTCCGTTTGAGGTTTCTCTTTAGCTTCGAAAACTTCAATAAAATCTTTCGGCACATAAAAGTCTATTGTCAATCGAACTTTGTTTTCACTGGTCTTTTCAAGCAGAAAATTCATCACCGTCTTTTTGTTTTCATCCATTTCGGTGAATTCGATCCGTTCGTTTGCAAAAGAATACCCGCAACTGCAGATCATTTCTTTTCCCTCGTCCGTTACACAACAGCAACACATGCCTACGCGCGGCAAAACATGGTCGATCCCTTCGATTGATTTCACACCTTCCTGCCAGCGGTGCCGAAGCCCCA